>NZ_VRUW01000115.1:0-11765 GCF_008039475.1 Methylobacterium sp. WL12
GGGCGGGCGGGGCCGGCGTTGCCGGCGGCCTCCGGGATCAGCCCGGCCTCGAACAGCAGCTCGTAGCGCTCCAGCACGCGTTCCTCGTTCCAGGTCGCGCCGTTGAGGCCGAAGGTGAGGCCGAGGCGGTCGGCCCGCGAGCGCCGCAGCTTGGCGTCGGCTGGCGCGCCGGCCCAGGCCAGGAGCTCGGCCTCGATCGCGTCGAGCTCGGGCGGGCGCCCCTTCCGGAAATCCTCGTAGGGCAGGTAGCGATACCAGTTGCGCCACGCCGCCTCGGCGAGGCCCGCCGGGCGCTCCTCGCGCACCAGCGCGAGGTAGGCCACCGACAGGGTGTGGACGCCGGACGTGCTGTCCCCCTTGGCGTCGGCCTGCCGGTCGCGGTCGCCGAAGGTGTAGAGCTGCTCGACGTAGCCGAGGCGCTGGTGCGTCTGGCGCTCGACCCAGGCGCGCAGGCCCCGCTCGAGGGTGGCGTGCTCCGAGACCAGCGGCCCGGCCGGCAGCCCGTCGCCGCGCCCCGGGGCCTGGTCTGGCACGTGGACGGTCAGCGCCCGCGGCTCGCCCTCGGTGGCGGCGATGATCGCGGCGGCGAGCCCGACGGAGGAGGGGCTGGGCACCGTGCCGCCCGCGCGCGAGTCCGCCGACATCGTCTGTCCCGTCGCCCTGCCCATCGCAACGCCGTCCGAAGCCGGCCGAATGCCCGTGATGCGGCCGCGCTGCGGCCCGCCGTTGCTTTAGCCGCAAACCCGCGTCCGCCGTCAACGCGGCGGGCACGATCGGGCGGGGACGGCGCGATCCCGTGGGCTCTCGAAAGCGCTTGCTAAGCGTCGGCGCGATGGCCAGACATGCCTCGAGGTCTTCACGCGAGCCGGCATCCCTGTCGCTCCACGAAGCTTTCGGGGAGGTGGGCGATGCAGGCGGGCGGCAGCCTCGGGAACGCGACCACCGGCCGCGCGGCGGGTCCCAAGGTCGACCTGCGGCTTTACGGCCTGCTCGACGTCGGCGTCTGCGGCGGCGACGGGCGGCGGCTCGCCGAGATGGCGGCGGCTGCAGTCTCCGGCGGCTGCACCCTGTTCCAGTATCGCGAGAAGGACATCGCCGACGCGCGCGCCGCACTCGCCCGCATCCGCGCGATCCACGCCGCGCTCGCCGGCCGCGCGCCGCTGCTGGTCAACGACCGGGTCGACCTCGCGCTGGCCGCCGGTTGCGAGGGCGTGCATCTCGGCCAGTCGGACCTGCACCCGGCCGACGCGCGCCGGCTGCTCGGCGAGGGGGCGATCGTCGGCCTGACCCTGAAGACCGGCGCGCAGGCCGACGAGCTCTACCGCCTGCCGGTGGACTACGCCTGCATCGGCGGCGTCTTCGCCACCGCGAGCAAGGACAACCCGGACCCGCCCGTCGGCCTCGACGGGTTCGCGCGGATCGCATTCCGCGCCAGGCTCGCCCGCGGCGGCGCGGTGCCGGTCGGCGCGATCGCCGGCATCGATGCGAGCAACGCCGCCGCGGTGATCGCCGCCGGCGCCGACGGGATCGCGGTGATCTCGGCCCTGTTCGGGGCCGAGGCGGTGGAGGGGAGGGCGCGCGACCTGCGGGCGCGGGTCGACGCGGCGCTCGCCGAGCGGGGAACCATCCGATGACGCCGATCGCGCTGACCATCGCAGGATCGGATTCGGGCGGCGGTGCCGGAATCCAGGCCGACCTCAAGACCTTCTCGGCGCTCGGCGTCTACGGCGCCAGCGCGATCACCGCGCTGACCGCGCAGAACACCCTCGGCGTCCAGGGCATCCACGACGTGCCGGCCGGCTTCGTCGCCGCGCAGATCGAGAGCGTCTTCACCGACCTCGCCGTCACCGCCGTGAAGATCGGGATGCTGTCGCAGCCGGCGGTCATCGAGGCCGTCGCGGCAGCACTCGAGCGCTACGCGATCCCCAAGCGCATCCCCGTGGTGCTCGATCCGGTGATGGTCGCCACCAGCGGCGACCGGCTGATCTCGGACGATGCGGTCATGTTGCTCCGCAACCGCCTGATGCCGCTCGCCGACCTCGTCACCCCGAACCTGCCGGAGGCGGCGAGCCTCCTCGACGAGCCGGCGGCCGTGGACGAGAACGGCGCGGCGGCGCAGGCCCGGCGCCTCGTCGCGGCGGGCGCCCGCGGCGTGCTGATCAAGGGCGGCCACGCCGAGGGCGACGAGAGCGTCGACCACCTGCTCACCGCCGACGGGCTCGTGCGGCGCTTCTCTGGAACCCGCCACCCGACCCGCAACACCCACGGCACCGGGTGCACCCTGTCGGCGGCCGTCGCCGCCGGCCTCGCCAAGGGGATGACCCTCGAACAGGCGGTGCGCGCCGCCAAGGCCTACGTTAGCGACGCGATCGCTGCCGCAGACCGGCTCGCGATCGGCGCCGGGCATGGGCCGGTGCACCATTTCTTCGCGGTCTGGGCCTGAACGCACGGCAGAGACGCCGTCCCATCCACACGCGCCGCCTTGCATCCGCCGGGCGATTGCGTTTGTAGTAGCGCACGATCGTTCCGATAAACGGAACGCAATGGCGAAGCGCGGATGGCTGCGGCGATGCAGGAACAGGCGGAACGGCCGGGTCGGGGCCGGGACATGCTGAACGGGGCGGCCGTGCTGTCGGGGCAGCTCGGCAAGACGATCCAGCGCCTGCGCAAGGCCTACAACCTCTCGCTGTCCGAGCTGGCCGAGCAATCCGGCGTCGCCAAGTCGATCATCAGCCAGATCGAGCGCAACGAGACCAATCCGACGCTGGCGACGATCTGGCGCCTGTCGCAGGCGCTCGACGTCTCGATCGAGCGGGTGCTGGCGGCCAACGACGAAGAGCCCTTCATCGAGAAGTCCTCGCGGGCCGACACGCCGATCCTCGTCTCCGAGGACGGCAAGGTGCGCCTCGCGATCATCGGCTGGGTCAAGACCATCGAGTGGCTGCAATGGTACGAGGTCTCCGCCGACCCCGGCGGAGTGCTCGATTCCGATCCGCACCAGCGCGGCTCAGTGGAATCGCTTTCGGTCTCGGAGGGCTGCTTCGAGGTCGAGATCGGCGGCGTCGTCCAGCGCGCGCGGGCTGGCGAGACCCTGCGCTATCGCTGCGACCGCCAGCACGCGGTGCGCTGCACCGGCGACGTGCCGGGGCGCGCGACCATGGTGGTGATCATGAAGGCGGCGGTGATGGAATGAGCGGCTTAAGCGCTTAGAGCATTTTCAAGCGAGGTGGATGCCGGCTCGCGTGAAGAAAATGCGACCACACAGTAGGTTAGAGCATTTTCCGTGATCCGGAGATCACGGAAAATGCTCTAGCGCCCGCCGTTCACCCACCGCACCATGTCCGCGAGCACGGTGCCGAGCGCCTGGTCGAGGGCGCGGGCGCCGTTGCCGGCATCGACCGCGGCGACCGGCACGCGGGCCGTGAAGATCCGCGCCGCGACGACCTTGCCGGTGCCGTCCGCGATCAGCTTGGCCGAGATGTCCACCACCGCCTCGCCGGTGCCGGCGGCGATGTCGAAGGCGCGGATCTCCGAGATCAGCTGGTAGTCGGACACCACCTTGTCGCCGGGGCGCGAGACCGAGCGCATGCGGCCGGCATTCTCCAGGCTCTGGATGATCCGGGTCTGGATCAGCCGCGGCAGGCGGTCGGCCCATTGGCCGCCGCCGAGGAAGGCGAGCGAGCCGCCGGCCTCGCGCACGATGATGCGGTCCGCCTCGAACGGCTGGATGCCCACGGGCTCGGCGACCACGATCGCGCGCGCGGTCGCGGCCGGGCGGCCGGTCGCGGGGAGCGCCATGAGGTCGAAGGTCAACGGCGCCGCGCCGCCGCCGCAGCCGCCCAGCATCGGGGCGACGAGCGCGGCGGCGAGCGCCAGACCGGTTACGGGGCGGAGCATACGCGATACCTGAACGATCCCGGCCGCACGGCCGGGATCGGATGAAGCTGTGCCGTTCAAACTACGCGAGCGCGGCAAACGTGCCGTGCGCCGGGGCACATCGACCCGGAAACCGGCGCGTTCAGCGGCCACCGTTGTATTCCGGCAACGTCGGCTTGCCGCCGAAGATCACCTGCGACGGGTCCCGCTCCAGGGTGCGGACCGTGCGGTTCAGGGTGTTGAGGGTGCGCTGCCCGTCGGTGGACAGGGCCTCGACCTCGCGGCGGCCGGTGCCGCTCAGCCGCCCGAAGCTCGTGGCGATGTTGGCCGTGCGCTTGTCGAGGTTCTCGGACAGGGTGCGGAACGCCTTGCCGGCGTCGCGCACCGAGATCGCGGCCTCGCGCACCTGCGTGAAGGTGCTGGCGCCGGCCTCGCCCGAGGCGGAGCCGAGGAAGCCCTCGGCGCCCTTCAGCACCGCGTCGATCTTGTCGGCTGACGCGTTGAGCTTGGCGGCGAGCGAGCGGGCGTCGTGCAGGCCGGCCTCGATGTCGGGGCTCGACGTGGCGAGCGCCGAAGAGAACCGGTCGGTGTTGTCGATCACGCGGTTGAGCTTGGTCCCGTCCACCGCCTTGACGAGGCTCGAGACGGCCGGGCCGGCCTCGGCCAGGGTCTTCGAGAAGCTCTCGACGTTGGCGAGCGTGCGGGTGATCGCGCCCTCGTTGCCGGCGACCACCTTGTCGAGGCGCTGGAGCACGTCGTCGGCCCGCTGCGCGATCTGCTTGGCGGCGGCCATCATGTCCTGGATGTCGGACGAGTCGGCGAAGATCGTTGGCATCTCGCCATTGCTGCCGGCCGCGAGCGCCGGGGCGTCGGCGTTGCCGCCGTTCAGCGCGATCACCGAGACGCCGGTGAGCATCGCCGAATCGAGGCGGGCGCGGGTGTCGGCGCGCAAGGGGGTGGTGGGCGCCACCTTGATCTCGGCGATGACCCGGCGCGGGTCCTGCGGCAGCAGGTGAACGTCCGTCACCTCGCCGACCTTGATGCCGTTGAAGGTGACGCTCGATCCGCGCGACAGGCCGCCGACGCTGCCCGAGAACACGATGCGCACCGCCTGGCTCACCTGGCGCGACGAGCCGCCCGACAGCCACAGCACGAAGCCGAAGCCGACGAGGATCACCCCGAGGGTGAAGGCGCCGATGAGGGCGAAGTTCGCGCGGGTCTCCATCGGTCAGGCCTTCCGCCAAGCTGTGGCATTCACGCGGTGCGCGGGCGCACCCTTGCTGTGCGCCGACGCACGCACCCGGTGCTTACGCTCACGCATGGGCCGGCTCTCCAATCTGCGCAGGCGCCGGCGGCACGATCGCGCGGGCGCGCTTGCCGTGGAAGTACGAGCGCAGCCACGGATGGTCGTGCGCCAGCATCTCGTCGATCGTGCCGGCGGCGATGATCTGCCCGTCGCCGAGCGCCGCGATGCGGTCGCACGCGGTGTAGAGGCTGTCGAGGTCGTGCGTCACCATGAAGACGGTGAGGCCGAGCGTCTGCTTCAGGGTCGCGACCAGCTCGTCGAACTCGCCCGCGCCGATCGGGTCGAGGCCGGAGGTCGGCTCGTCGAGGAACAGGATCTCGGGGTCCAGCGCCAGCGAGCGGGCGAGCGCCGCGCGCTTGATCATGCCGCCCGACAGCTCCGAGGGCAGCTTGTCGGCCGCGTCCGGCTTCAGGCCGACCATCTCGATCTTCAGGCGCGCGAACTCGTCGAGCAGGCGCTCGGACAGGTTCAGGTGCTCGCGCATCGGCATCTGGATGTTCTGCTTCACGGTGAGCGCGGAGAACAGCGCGCCCTGCTGGAACAGCACGCCCCAGCGCTGCTCGACGCCGCGGCGCTCGGCGATGGTGAGGCCGTCCATGTCCTGCCCGAACACCTCGATGGTGCCGGACCGCTTGGCCACGAGCCCGAGGATAGTGCGGGTCAGCACAGACTTGCCCTGGCCCGAGGGGCCGACGAAGCCCAGGATCTCGCCGCGGCGGATGTCGAGGTTCAGGCCCTTCAGGATGGTGCGGTCGCGAAAGCCCACGACGAGGTCGCGGACGCGGATGATCGCTTCGGGCTCGTTCGTCTCGGGCATGGAACCTGGGTTTCGCACGGACTCGTCAGAAATCGATCGCGGCGAAGAAGACCGCGAACAATCCGTCGAGGACGATGACCATGAAGATGGATTTGACCACCGAGGCGGTGACGTGGCGCCCGAGCGATTCGGCCGAGCCTTCCACGGCGAACCCCTCGATCGTGGCGATGATGCCGATGATCAGCGCCATGAACGGCGCCTTGATCAGCCCGACGAGGACGTGGTGGACGCCGACCGCGGCCTGCAACCGGGCGAGGAACTGCTCCAGGGTGAGGCCGCCATAGGCCATCGCGGTGAGGCCGCCGCCGGTCAGCGCCGCGAGCGCCGCGATCAGCGTCAGCATCGGCAGGCCGACCACGAGGGCGAGGATGCGCGGCACGATCAGGATCTCGATCGGGTCGAGCCCCATGACGCGGAGGGCGTCGACCTCCTCGCGCATCCGCATCGAGCCGATCTCGGCGGTGAAGGCCGAGCCGGAGCGCCCGGCCACCATGATCGAGGTGAGCAGCACGCCGAGTTCGCGCAGGATCAGCAGGCCGATCAGGTTGACGACGAAGGCCGCCGCCCCGAAGCGCTGGAGCTGGAAGATGCCCTGCTGCGCGACGATGCCGCCGACGAGGAACGAGATCAGGAAGATGATCGGCACGCCGCGGAAGGCGACCTGCTCGATCTGGTTGACGAAGGCGCGGCCGCGGAAGCTCGAAGGGCGCGAGGCCACCCGCAGGCAGGCGGCGATGACCTCGCCGAGGAAGGCGAGCCCGGTGACGAGGTCGTGCCCGCCGCGCACGACGCGACGGCCGAGGCCGTCGAGCAAAGCGACCACGCGGCCCTGGCGGACGGGGCTGGCGGGCTCGGGATCGCGCAGCTGCATCTCGCCGAGCAGGATGCGGTGCTCGGGCCGCACGCCGGCATAGGTCAGGTGACCGCCGGCGGCCTCGATCTCGCCGCGGGTCCGCTCCAGCACCCAGGCGCCGAGGGTGTCGAGGCGGGCGACGTCGCCGAGGTCGACGACCACCGGGCGCACCCTGGCCTCGGTGGCGATGCGTGCGGCGGCGGTCTCGACGGCGCCGCCCTGGTCGGCGGTCCAGCGACCGTCCAGCGCGACGCGGCCGTCGCCCGGCGCGATGGTCGCGCCGGCGGGCTGCCGGTCGGGCCGGCGGGTCGGCGTGGTGGCGGTGGCCTGCACGAAGCCTGTGTCCCTGTTCGGCGCCGGTCTGCGCCGGCGATATGTCCAGATTAGGGTTGACGGTCCGTATCGTACCGCACCGCAACCGAGACTTGTGCGGTTGAGGGCGTCGTCCGGCGCGCGGCCGCCGCCGTCAGGGCGAGGCCCGCGACCGCGAGCGGCGCCATCGCCAGGAAGGCGAGGGGCCCCCCGGCCCGGTAGGCGAAGCCGCTGAGCAGCGTGGCGCCCGCCGCCGCGGTGGCGTTCGCGGCACTGAGCGTGCCCTGCGCCCGGCCGCGGGCGCCGTCCGGGGCGAAGGCGGAGACGGCGGCCATCGCCCCGAGCTGCGTCGCGCCGAAGGTCAGGCCGTGCAGCGCCTGGAGCCCGACCAGGGCGGCCAGGCTGTCGCCGAGCGCATACATCCCGAGCGCGCGCACGAGGGCAGCCCCGCCCCCCAACGCGAGATAGCGGAACGGCGTGCGCCAGCGTGCGGGCAGGCGCGCGACGCAGGCGAACAGGACGATCTCGGCGGCGACCCCGACGCCCCAGAGCGCGCCGACGGTGGCCGTCGAGAAGCCGTGCGCCGTCCAGTGGATGCTGCCGAAGGCGTAGATCGCCGCATGGCTCGCCTGGATCGCGGCGGCGGCGGCGATGCAGAGCTTCAGGCGCGGCGGCAGGCGCGGGCGCATTCCCTCCGCGTGTTCCGGGGCAGGCGCGGCGACCGACCGGCTCGTGAACGCGACGGCGCTGGCGATCAGCGCGAGCCCGGTGAGCAGCAGCGGCACCGCGAGGGTCTCGCCCATCGCCGTCAGCAACGCGCCCCCGGCGAGGTTGGCCAGCAGGAACGCCACCGAGCCGGACATGCGGATCCGCGCGTAATCGAGCTGAGGCCGGCGGCGGATCGCGGCGAGGGTGAGGTAGTCGATGCTCGGCACGAGCGGCGCGCCGGCGACCGCATTGAGGACGACGAGGAGCGCCAGCGCCGCCCAGCCGATCCCGGCGCCGGCCGGCATCAGCGCGTAGGTCCCTGCCAGCGCGAGGCTTCCCGCCAGCAGCAGCGCCCGCGCACCGACGCCCCGGTCGATCAGGCTCATCAACGGCGCCGTGGCGACGATGCGCGTCGCGATCGGCAGCGCGAGCAGCAGCCCGATCACCGACGCGTCGAGGCCGAGCGCGGCGAGCCAGACCGGCATGAACGGCATCGCGATGCCGATCTCGACGAACACCACCGCATAGAGGAGCGACAGGCGGATACGGCTGGGCTCGAGGGGCGGTGACGCGGCCAAGGGTCTCGATCGATCGGCGTGGACGGGGCGGAGGCGGCGTCCGTAAGCCGCCGTTAAATCGATCCTGTCAAATTGTGCGCTCGCCAGTGTCGTTCCGGAGCCATGTCGAGCCCCACCGCACGCGGCCATCGCCCGCAAGGACGCGTACCATGTCCGGTTCCCACTCGCTGACGGCCTTCGAGCCGACCGAGTACGAGGCCATCGAGGCGACCATGAGCGGCAGCGCCCGCGGGCGCTGGTTCCTCGCCGAGTTCGCCAGCCGCAACCGCAGCGCCGACACCAACGTGCTGCTCGATGCGATCGCGCGGCTCGAATCCGCGGTCACGGACGGGCGCGGCCCGGACGCGGTCAGCCATTTCCGCGGCGACATCATGGAGATGGCGAACGCGATCGGCCGGACCAAGGCCGAGATCGCGGCGATCACCGATCCCGGCCACGACCAGACCCGGCTCAGCATCGCGTCGGAAGCCCTGGACGCGATCGTCCAGGCGACCGAGCGGGCGACCACCGACATCCTGGCCGCCGCCGAGCAGGTGCAGGAGAGCGCGTGGTCGCTGCGCGAGAACGGCATCGACGCGGCGGCCTGCGACGCCCTCGACCGCTACGCGACGCAGATCTACACCGCCTGCTCGTTCCAGGACCTCACGGCGCAGCGCACCGGCCGGATCGTCCACACGCTGCGCTACCTCGAGGAGCGCCTGAACGCGATGATGGCGATCTGGGGAGACGCCGGCGACCCGGTCCCGCCGGGGCCGGGCGACGCGACCTACCGCCCCTCGATGGAATCGCGGCCGGCCGATCTCGACCAGAGCGACGTCGACCGCTACCTCGGCACCGACGCGCCGGCGACGATCGCCGCCGCGCATGCGGCGCTCCGCGCGATCGAGCCGGGGGCGGTGCCGCTCCACGACGACATCGTGTTCCTGCCCTCGGCCCCCGAGCCCGAAGAGCTTGAGGTTCCTGAAGAGCCGGCGATGCTCGAAGCCCTCGGGGAGCCCGAGCCGTTCCAAGAGCCCGATGCCGACGTCGCGCTCGACTGGGCCGAGGATTTCGAGGCGCAGATCGCCTCGAAGGAGGTCGTCGCCGAGCCTGAGCAGGACCCGGAGCCGGAGCCGGAGCCGGAAACGGACCACGAGCCGGAGGCGGAGCTGGCGCTCGAGCCTGAAGCGGATCCCTCCGAAGACGCTTCACCCGAGCCGGACGCCGTGTCGCCTCCGGCCACTGAGCGCGCGATGAGTTTCGCCGAGATCGACGCCCTCAGCGTCGAGGAGAAGCTGGCCCTGTTCTGCTGAGGCAGGCTTCGCGAGGACGGCACTTGGTCCTGCGATAGGAAATCGCGCACGACACGCGGCGCGGCCGTTGCACGCTCCGGCGCGATCGCGCCATCTGTCGGCTGCGAGTCGGAGCAGCGGGGCCGGGGCGTTGGCGAGATACCAGGTCAAGACGTTGCCGCCGCCGTACCTGAGGCGGGTCTGGATTCCCGACGACGCGACCCACGACCGCGACGCCTATCCGTTCTGCCTTCCGCTGTTCCGGGAGGGCGGGTTCGAGCTGGCGTTCGACCGCCCGGTCACCATCGTCGCCGGGGAGAACGGGGTCGGCAAATCCACGCTGCTGGAAGGCATCGCGGTGCTCGCCGGCTTCGACGAGAGCGGGGGCGGCCCGGGCTACCGGGCCGTCGACAACGCCCGCGCCGCCGAGATCGGCGGCGGAAGCGTGGCGCGGTCGCTCAAGGCGAGTTGGCTGCCGAAGGTCGGCGGCGGCTGGTTCTTCCGGGCGGAGAGCTTCTTCTCCGTGGCCCGCTACCTCGACGAGGTCGGCAGCCCGTCGGCGGACTTCCTGTCCCATTCGCACGGCGAGGGCTTCATCCGGTTCTTCGAGGAGCGCTGCGCGCGACCCGGCCTCTTCATCTTCGACGAGCCCGAATCCGCCCTCTCGCCGACCCGGCAGTTCGACTTCCTCAAGCTCCTGAAGCGGATGGAGGCGGGCGGCCGGACCCAGGTGGTGATCGTGACGCATTCGCCGATCATCATGGCCCATCCGGGGGCGGGGCTGCTGCGGATGACCCGACACGGGCTCGAGCCGGTGGCGCTGCAGGACACCGAGCACTTCAGGATCATGCGGCAGTTCGTGAACGATCCGGGTGGCATGGTCGAGGCCATGACCGAGGGGTGACCCGGCCGCGCTCCCGCGGACCGGGACGAAGGGCCGCGCACCCGCTGCGACGATCCGCGTTACACGCTCTCGCGCATCGCCCCGCGCCTGCGAGAGACCGACGAGACCGTGGCCCTTCACCTGCTCAAGCTCTGCGTCGGCCCGGCCTCGATCGAGGAGCTTGCGGCGCGCCAGGCGCGGTTCCGCGACGAGGCGCTGCGGCTCGGCCTCGCACCCGCGCCGGTCCACACCACGCGGATGGTGCCCAAGCGCCGGAGCGAGATCGCCGGTCGCGGCTCGATCTACTGGGTGATCAAGGGCACGCTGAGCTGCCGGCAAGCGGTCGCAGCGATCGAGCCCTCCACCGGCGACGACGGCATCGGCCGCTGTCGCCTGGTGCTCGATCCGGCGATCGTCGCGGTCGCGCCGCGCCCCTACCGCCCGTTCCAGGGCTGGCGCTACCTGACCCAGGGCGACGCGCCGGCCGACCTCGGCGAGGGCGCGGCCGGCGACCTCGCGGCGATGCCGGAAGCCCTCCGTCGCGAACTCGTCGGCCTCGGCCTGCTCTGATCCGACGGCCTGGCCGATCAATCTTGCCCAAGAAGAAGGGGGCGCCCCCGATGGAGGCGCCCCCTTCTCGTCGTCCGATCCCGCGTGGAGCCGTCAGGCCCCCTCGAACCGTCCGCTCGCGTGGGCGAGCATCGTGTAGACCTTGCCCGTCTCGGAGGTGAGGTAGGCGTCGGCGCGGGCCGCGTCCTTGTCGTTGCGGGCCACGTCGCCGAGCAGGCGCTCGAACTCGCTGACGTAGCGATCGACGGTGCGGCGGAACTCCGCGTCGGCCCGGTAGCGGCGCTGCATCTCCAGGAAGGTCTGCTTGCCCTGCGGCGTGTAGATCTTGATGTCGAACAGGTTCGGCTCGCCGCGGCGGTAGCGCTCCCACAGGTCTACCGCGGTGCGGTGGTCGATCATCCGCGCGATGTCGGCCGAGATCGTCTCCAGGGCGATGCGGCCGGTCTCGACCGCGGCCTTCGACGCCGCCGGGGCGGGGCTCTCGGTGACGCCCGCCTCGTCCTCGTCGTCGAGGGAGGCGCGCGTCAGCAGGTCGGACAGCCAGCCGCGCTTGTCGCCCGACGCCTGGCCGGATGCGGGCCGGACGGGGGT
>NZ_VRUW01000116.1:0-11693 GCF_008039475.1 Methylobacterium sp. WL12
GCGAGCGTGGGGATTCCGGCACGCCGGCCTCTGCGGCTGGGCGAGCCGCATGGGCATGGTCGACGACCCGAAGTACAGCGCCTCCCCGCTGCTCGCCGAGGCGATCGCGTTGCGCGCCGAGCTCCAGCGCCTCGCCGACGAGACCCGCCCGAAGACGGACTACTACAGGGGCGACCTGTGAACGGTCCGCCCATCGACTATCCCGCGGACACGGCGGCCGAAGTCATCGCGGCCGCCGTGGTGGTCCGGCTGCACCTGATCGAATTCGTCTCCTCCGGAAGCCTGGGGCGACTGGCTGACCGCGTCAGGGATGTGGCCCGGCGTGGCGTTGAGGCCCACGCCCGATACGGGACGGAGCTGCCGACGATGGCCGACTTGGAGGCGGCGGCACGACCGACACAGGACGATCTCAACGACTGGGAATACCGGCGCGCGATGCAGGCGTGGCAGCGCAATCTGGCTCATGCGGCGGTGAAGGCAGGCATCGACGTTGGTCCGCAGCCCGACTACGGCACCCCGTCGCCCTTTGCTGTGCTTAAAAGTGTGCACACTCAAAATCCGCCTGCACACGCATAGGCTTACCGGGGGGTGCCGTGTACCTCGCCCCTTTGGGTTCCGCGTTACCGATGTCGACCCTGGCGTTACTTCGCCGCCGTCACCAGCCGATCGAGGCCCGCTCCCGGATCGTGAGCCCGAGCCTCGCCGGCGTCACCGCCCTGGCGGGACGGTCCGCCACGACGGCGTAGAGCGCCGCGCCGACGGGGGCGTCCTCGGGCCGGGCCGGCCGGAACGCGGCGCCCCCGCAGCGGCACAGGAAATCTTCGCGCTTCAGGTCCTCGCCCCGCGACGCGGCCGCCTCGATCCGGGCGCCGGCCACGGCCTCCGAGACGGCGACGCCGACGGTCCCGCATCGCCGGCACGTCACCGCCGCGTCCGGCAGGTCGCCCTCCACGCACATCACGACGCGTCCCCCTCGCGCGCCGCCGCCTCGGCGAGGCGGGCCAGGATCTGTGGCAGCGCGACGGGGGCGAGGTCCCAAGCGTCGACGCCGACGTCCAGGCTCGTCCCGGTCGGGGGCAGGGCGCCGTGCGAGTGGCCGTACAGGTGCAGCGTCCCCTTGTGCTGCCGTGGCCACGATCGATGGGCGTAGTGGGAGAGCCACAGCGCGACCGGCTCCGCCATGCCCGGATCCTGCACGTGGATCTGTGCGACGTCCCGGACGGGGGCGTCCCACGGCAGGCGCTCGCCGACCTTGTCGTGGTTGCCCCGGATCAGGAACTTGCGACCGTGGAGGCGGCGGAAGACGTCCTGAGCTTGGGCCAGCGACGCCTTCCAGGCGAAATCCCCGAGGTGCCAGACAGTATCGCCCCGGCCGACGACGGCGTTCCAGTTGGCGATCAGGTGCTCGTTCATCGCCTCGACGGAGGGGAACGAGCGCCTGCTGTGCATCCGCTCGGACATCATGCCGGCGTGGTGGAAGTGGGAATCGGCGGTGAACCAGGTGACGGGCATGAAGGCCTCCAGAACGGAGGCGCAGCGCGGCTCTCCGGGATCAGGTCGTCGGGGGCGGGGCGCGCAAGAATTTCACGGTCGGTCTCCTGATGGGCTCAACGTGCCAGCGGCCGGGCCGGCGGGCAAGCTGAGGCTGACGATGTAGTTGAGGTTTCCCTGGCCTCGACTTCGCGGCCCAGGTGGACAACTGGCGTTCCCGTTAACCGAGCGTACCATTGAGCGTTGCGGTCGCGAATCGATCGATTCAGAGTCCCTGGATGACGTACCAATTCCTCATCGGGAAGTTCGACTGGTCCTCCGGCGCGAGCACGAAGGCCCGTCTCGCCGAGCCGGACACCCTCCTGACCCTGGATGTCGCCGTATGGGCGGCCGAGGTGCTCGATCCCTACGGCCTGCCCACGTTCTCCGTCGCGCAGCTGCGTGCCGCGACGCGTGCCGACCCGCCGCATCGATTGAAATCGATGTGCCCCGGGCACGCGATCCTCACCACACGGCAGCATCTGATCGACTGGAGAACATCGTGGCACGACCCAAGCAGCCCGCCCGCCTCGTCTGGGACGACGAGCGCAAGAGCTGGGAGATCCGAGACACCATCGACGGCAAGCGCTTCAAGCGCCGAACAGGCCACGGCCGAGCGGATCGCAGCGCGGCTGAAGGCGAGCTCGCGCTCCACATCGCGGAGCAGCAGAGGCTAGAGGACGAGCGCCAGGCCGGCTCCCCGGATCCGGAGGATCCGGCCAACTCGAACCCCCGCCTGGTCAGCGTCGCGGCTTGCCTGGGGTTCTACGGGACGCGCCAGGAGGGCACGGCGAACGGTCCGCTCGCCGGCCAGCACATCATCAACCTTCTCCGCCACTGGAAGGGCAAGACCCTCGCGCAGGTCCGGGGCGAGAGCTGCCGCGCGTTCGTCAAGAACCGGACGGCGGAGACCTACTCGGCTCCGGGCTCGACGAAGCTCAAGCCCATCTCGATCTCGACGGCGCGCAGGGAGCTCCAAAGCCTGTCGGCCGCGATCGGGGTCTGGCATCGCGAGTACGCCCTCACGGCCCGGCCGATCGTGAGCCTGCCCGAGGCCGGCGCGCCGCACCCGGATTGGCTGACGCTCCGGGAGTACGATCGTCTCCTCAAGGCGGCGCAGGGATGGGACTGGACGTCCTCGCTCCTCGCGAGCCGGGAACCGGTCTGGGAGCGCGTCCCCGGCTGGCACCTCGACGCCGAGGATGCTTCGGACCACCTGGAGCGATTCTGCGAGATCGGCTTCTACTCGGCCACCCGCGCGGCCGCGATCCTGGACCAGCGTTGGACCAGGACGCTTGATCACGGTTGGATGGACCTCAACGGGGTGACGATGCACCGGTCCGGGCCCCGGGTCCCGAAGACCCGCAAGCGCCAGCCGCCGTGTCGGATCCACGATAAGCTCCTTCCCCGGCTCCGGGCGTGGCGCGAGGCCGACCTGGCGCGCGGCATCGAGTTCGTCGTCCACGAGAACGGCGCCGAGCTCCAACGGATCTCGCGAGGGTTCGCGGCGGCCGCCCGCCGGGCCGGGCTCGACCGGCGCGACATCGACGGGACCATGCGGATCGGCAACCTCGCGGCCGAGGACGACATCGGCATGCCGACGCCCCACGTCCTCAGGCACTCGCGCGTCACGCTCATGCTCCGGGCCGGCGTCCCCCCGATCGAGGTGGCCGAGTACGCCGGCATGAGCCTGAAGATGGTCCTCGACGTTTACGGCCATCACCATGCCGAGTACCAGCAGCGCGCGGCGGCCGCGTGAGCCGGGGCCGGAACGGGGCCGAAACCCTGGAAAACGGGGCCGATTGGGCCGGAACGGGATCGAACGGGAATGCACGGATCGGTGCTAAATCGTTGGGGCCATTCGCGGTCTCCTCGGGCCGTCGCGGTTGATCCCTGCGTTGCCAAGGTTGGGGTCGAGGGTTCGAATCCCTTCGCCCGCTCCAATTTTTACGGACAATTACAACGACTTAGCAAGGCCGCCTCCGGGCGGCCTTCTGCGTTGGTCCCGTAACTGGTCCCGAAACGTGCCGAAACCCCGCTCGGGAGGGTCCCGGCAGGGTGGTCGACGACGGGCGGTCCCGATTGAAGCGGGACCGCGATTTTCGTCGCGAGGGGAGGCTGCCACCCCCCGCGTGTCCTGTTCCAGGTCACGCCCGCCACCATCGCGTGCGCTGCCGCACGCGAGGTCGGGTCAGCCGTTCCGCTTCCGGTCGCGGCGCTTCCGGGCCCTCTCGCGGCGCAGGCGCTCCGCGACGTTCACCGCGGCCTTGTCCAGCGTGCCGTCCTTCACGCGCCGGTGGAGCGGTCGCGGCTCCGGACTGCCCGTGGAGAACACGTTCAGCGTTTCGCCTCCGTTCATCAGCACGATGTGCGTGAGGCGCGGGACCGTGACGAACGGGGAGTTGCGGAAATCGCCGTGATGGGCCGCCATCATCTCGGCGGCCTCCTGCGAGGCCACGCGGATCGCGCCGATCTTCGGGTTCCAGCCCGCGCCTCTCGCGAGCAGTTCGTGTCCGCCGCTCAGGATCCACGCCTCGTGGCCATGCCGGCGCTTGGGATCCTGGTAGACGCAGTAGACCAGGTCGTGAGCCTTGACGAAGCGCTCGACCCACGCGTCGACATCGCCACCGCTCTGCGCGATGGGCAGCAGGTCCCGTCCGGACTGGTCCGCGAGCTCGATGAGCTCCACGAGCAGGTCGGGGTCGGTCTCGTCTTCGGAGATATCGTCGGGGTGGAATGCCATGATGTGCCTCCTTCGTTGAAGAGGCACCTTAGATGTACCGAAAAACCTTCCAGAACCTTAGCGGACCCCACGTTATTTCTTTATCGATCTTCGCAATACTTGCTTCACCTTGACTGATCTTGAAGATGATCGCTCGAATTTGAGGGATCGACCTTATCGGTCGTTATCCAGGCGATCCGTGCCGCGGGAAGGGGCTTCGGTAACTTTCGCTTTGTCGGAAGGCCCCTTTGGGCGGTCCAAGGTCCGGAAAGGCCCGACAAAGCGAGCAAACGGCCCCGACGGAGCCTCCACAAAGGCTTTGAGGGGCCATTCACAAGGTTTCAGGCGTCAGAAAAAAGGGCTCAGGCCGGATTTCGCTTTGTTAAGGCCCAAAACAAAGTGAAATCCGGCTTTTCGTTTTGTTAGACCGCCAAAACAGGGGCAAAACGGCGGTTTCGGTGCCTTAAGTCGACTTAGTGTCGCTACAAAGCGTCGTAAGACGTGTTTTCCGGGCGTTTAGGCCCGAAAACGCGGTTCTAACAAAAGGCTTCGCTCGATTTCGCTTTGTTATGGCCCTCAACAAAGCGAAATCTGAGCGAAGCCCTTTGCTGCAGCCCCAAACGGCCTCCGCCTCAGCTGTCGCCCCATGCGATCGCCAGGCCGACGGCGGTCCCGAGCGGCAGGGCGAACACCGTCCAGATGACGAGGACCTGCAGGGACCCGTGGATCATCCTCTCGTCCTCCCCACGCGCCGGCGGTCGTTGTGGACCTCGCGCTTCACGGCGTGCTCGATCCACAGGGCGAGCGCGTCCCGAATTCGGGACTCCCGCTCGGCCGGGCCGTCCCCGGGATCCGCGGCGATGATGCGCTCGACGGTCCACGTCGCCCCGCGGGCGAGCTCGTCGATCGTGGCCTGCTTCATGGCCTGAGATCCAGTTCCACCTTGTCGCCCGGGACGTACCAGGTCGCCTCGACACCATGCCCGGCTTCCCGCGATCCGTACGGGTCCGCCGGGTCGACGTACTGGGACAGCACGTAGAGGGGCGTGGTCCCGTCCGGGTTTCGGGCGCCGTCGATCGTGAGGCCGGCGAGGTGGCCGTCGTGGCGGATGACGAACGACGGCTCCAGCTCCGAGACCCAGCACCCGAGCATGCGTCGGAGCTCGGCCTATCGAAGCTCCTGCTGCCGCGCTAGGGCCAGGTCGACCATCGCCGCGAACACGGCGCCCGGCGACATGGCGTCGACCGCCGCGGGATCCGGTGCCGATTCCTTCAGGGTCGACACGCCGTGTTGCAGGCGATCCCACAGGTTCGGGCCTCGCCCTGGCACGCCAGCGGTGACGTACCCGTCATCAGCGACCTCGGCCCGCTTGGCCCACCACTCCAACGGTCGCTGCTCGATCATGCTCGCCTCCGTGCCTTGGCCTCGGCTGCCCGGCGCGCCTTGCGGTTGGGGCCGGCCTCCTGGAGCCCGGCCAGCATCAAGACGAGTGGGCTCATGCTCCGGTAGGTCACCTCGACCTCCGTGGTGAGCTCGATGCCCCGCGCCATGCGCTGGACCACCTCAGGCAAGGCCATGCGCCTCAAGGGGATCCGGCGACCGGAGACGTCGATGCTCTCGCTCATGCCCTCAACCCCTGAAGCTGCCTCTCGATGCCGAGACGAACGGTGATGGCGTGGCGCACCTGGTGGACGAATTCCTCGGACGGGTCCTCGCGGAAATCGTTCGGGGTGCAGTGCCAGGCGCAGTAGACGATCACGGCGTCGCCCTGCGTCACCCTCGCGCGGTTGACGGTGACGACGTCGCCCCTGGCCTCGATGCGGATCTCGTCGCCGTCCGAAGGCAGGCCGATCGCTTCGAGAGCCTCCCTCGCGATCGGGCCGGGGGCTTGGCCTACCCATAGGGAATGCGGCAGGGACCGCTGTTCCTCAGGGACGACCACGGCCATGAGGGGCGGCGTCATGCGGAAGGGCGTCTCGGTGTAGATGCGCATGGTCAGGCCACCCTGCCGTAGTCCGAGACCGACGGCGCGCTCGAACAGCCGGAGTGGTCGTTCCCCGTCAGGTGGTCGAGGATCCGGTAGAGGTCGTGCCCGAGGGGGAAGACCTCGTTGGGGCCGACCTTCTCCTTGAGGGCGTCGAGCGCTGCGATCGCGCTGAAGGTCCGGGCCAGCGCGGCCGGGATGTCGGCGGCCCCCGGGACCGGCGTCACCGCCTGGGTCGCCTGCAGGATCAGCCGGCGCAGGGCGCTGCGGAAGCGGATGGCGTCGGGGACGCGGGGCTCGTCGTCCCGCAGCGGCACCATGTGCGGCCGGACGTTGGCCGTCGTGACGTGCTTGTGGTCGCACAGCAGGCGCAGGTCGCCGTGCTCGTAGTCGAGGTCCAGCATCCACGCCTTCCCCGTCCGGCGGTTCATGCCGTCGAGCGCCTCCGCCAGGATCTCGCGGATCGCCTCGTCACCCAGGTCCTTGATCTGCATCGTCGTCTCCATCACCAGAAGCTCGCCACCGCCGGCAGGCTGCTGCCCGCCGGGGCCTTCTCCGCATCCGTCCAGGCTTGCCCGCGCGACGGGGCGGCCTCAGAGTCCCGCGCATGCGAGACGACCTTCACAACATCGCGGACGGCCCGGGCGCCGGTGCGCGCATCGAGCTCGTGGTCCGCGTCCTCCTCGGCACGGAGCGGTCGACCGTCCTCGTCGTCGACCTCGTCACGGGGCGCGCCCTGTCGAGCACGGTCGTCCCGCACGGGAGCGAGCCCGGGGCCGCGGCCGCCGCCGTCGAGACGATCGTCGGGAAGCGGCTGCCCGGGTAGGAAGGCGTCGATGTCGATGGCCCGCGCGTTGGTCAGGACCAGGCCAGCCCAGATGCGGCCGGTCATGAAACCGACCGCCCGAACAGGCGATCCAGGAAGGTCGCGGGGCCGCGGTACTCGGCGAGCGTGGCCTCCCAGGATGCCTTCCTCTCATCGAGCGCTAGCGCGTCAGCTGCGCGTCGGGCCTTCTGGATCGCGCGCCGGCGCCGGATGATCTCCTTGGCCAGTTCATGACGCTCGTGTCCCGGGACGAGGGTGGTGACCAGGTGGAGCGGCGGCATGCGCTCCTCGCCCGCGAGCTCGTCGAGGAACTCGTCCCACGTGACGCCGGCCTTCTCGACGTCGGCGCGAACACGGATCGAGACGTCGCGGAAGATGCACACCACCGGCGGCCCGAGCGGCCGCTTCGGCTTGGGCGGCAACGGGACGGGCAGCCGACGGGCCCGGCGGACCTGCAGGTGGTGGAGAGCCGTCACGCCCGACCCTCCGAGATGAGGCCCTTGGCGACCATGATCGAGTAGACGCCCGCGGCCTGCTGCCGCGTGTTGAGGCCATCGGCCTGCGCCTGATCGAGGACCTCCCGGATCAGCTCCCACGGCGGCGTCGACGGCAGGGCAGCCTGCGCCGCCCATGCGGCCCATCGGGCGTGGTTGGCCCGGGTCCGAGGATTGCCCGCGAACCGCTTCGCCAGGAGGGCGATGACGGCCGGGTCGACGGCCTGCGCTTGGGTCTGCATCCCATTTCCCCCTACGGATTTCGACAGATCCGCAGTGTGCCACGATCGAACGATTCGCACTGGACGGCGACCGGGATTTCGCGCAGCCGCTGAGTCGATAGGGTGTCTTTCATCCGGGCCGGCTACGATGCGGGCATGCAAGAGCTCCGTGACCTCGGCGAGCAGATCGCCACGAACCGCAAGGCCCGCCGCATGCCGGTGCGGAGGCTGGCGATGGTGGCCGGGGTGAGCCCGGCATGGCTCGCCGCGCTGGAGAAGGGCGAGATCGCCGACCCCAGCATCGCGAAGGTGGCCCGGGTCCTGAACGGGCTCGACCTGGATCTCAGGGTCCGGGAGTGGCACGGAGGCGTGCCGGACCTGGACGAGTTGTCGGAGGAGAACGAGCGGCTCCGGCAGCAACTCCGGGACCCGGCCGCTCTGGCGCTAAGGTTCCGTTGACCAGTCTTGCGATCCCGTACCGCGTCGAGACGATTTCCCCAGGGGCAAGCCGGGGCGACCATTGCGTCGTCGGAATCCCGCACGGTACGGTGACCGCCTAGACCTGGGATGACATCGATGACCCGCGCACTCTCGAAACGGAAAGCCGCCACCGCCGCCTGAGCCTCCGGCTCGGCGCGCCTGCGTCTTTCGTTTCAAGAGGCCGTCCTCCATGTCGAAGCCCCATCCCACGCGCGGTCGCCGCGTCGCCGCCACGCGCCTGTCCCTCCAGGACCCCTCCCAATACTGCGGGCCGATCGAGCCGCAGACGCCCCTGACGATCCAGGAGCGCCTGCTCGGCGGCGAGATGGTCAAGAACCTGCCGGGGCTCGACCTGGCCATCACGATCGTGTCGCTGACCGAAGTGGGGTCGACGTACCCGAGCCGGGTCCGCCTCGCCGCCCGGAAGGCCGCCGATGCCCCGTCGGCCAAGACCGCGGCCGCGCTTGAGCGGGCGCTGCGTCGCGAGCTCGACCGGGACGACCTCGCCGATTATCAGGCGATCGAGATGTCGCGGGTCGCGGACCTGCTCGTCGCGCACCAGGCTGCCTTCGGGTCCGCCGAGGCCAACGCCCGCATGGCGTCGAAGGCCCTCAACCTCGCGGGGCTCATGCTCCGCGACGGCCGGGCTGCGCCGGTCCTGCTCGCCGTCCGGAGCGCGATGCTGTTCGCCGAGGACGCGACGGAGGAGCTCGATCCGCTGACCTACGTCGCCGAGCAGCGCTACCCGCGCCTGACCATGCTGAACGCCAGGATCTCGCGGCTCTCGTCGGAGCTCTCGATCGGGACGGAGGCGCAGGAACTCGTCGAAGTCGACGGGGCCGTGCTCGACGGCGGTGTCGGCGCCGAAGGGACCGTGGATGAGGAGGACGTCGCGTTCCTCGACCGGCTCATCTGGAAGACCAAGCCGACGGCGGCGCCGACGCTCGTCGTCATCGATCAGCATGCACTCGACCACCTGCCCGGCAGCGCGAGCTCGGGCTCGTCGAACGCCTCGCGCGGCAGCACCCCGCGGGCCGAGTTCCAGCCGCTCGCTGGCGTGGCTCTGCCCCTCGTCCACGGGATCGACGTCGCGGCCGTGCGCCAGGTCCTCGACCGTGAGTACCCCTGGCTCGCCGACATCACGCGCAAGGTGCTCGGCGACCTCGTCGGGGGCCGGTTCGCGCGGTTCCAGCGGACGCTGCTCGTCGGGAAGCCCGGCTCGGGCAAGACCCGCTACGTGCGCCGGCTCACCGCGCTGTGCCGGATCCCGTCGCTCGTCTACAGCGCGGCCGGCGTCGCGGATGCCGCTTTCGGGGGCACGTCCCGGCAGTGGTCGACGGGGCGCGCCTGCGTCCCCCTGCAGCTGATCCAGCGGACGCGCACGGCCAATCCGTGCGTCATCGTCGACGAGCTGGAGAAGGCGGCGACCCGGCGGGACAACGGCAGCCTGATCGATACGCTGACGGCCCTGATGGAGCCGGAGGGATCCCGCGCGTACTTCGACCCCTACGTAGAAACCGAGGTCGACCTGAGCGCGGTCCAGTTCCTCGCGACGGCCAACGCGACGGCCGGCGTCGCGGCGCCCCTGCTCGACAGACTGAGATGCGTCGTCGTTCCCGATCCCCGACCCCAGGACCTGAAGGCGATCCTGGCGACGCTGCTCCCGGAAATCCGCGCCGACCGCGGGCAGGACGAGGCCTGGTGCCCCGACCTCGACCCGGAAGAGGTCGGCATCATCGCCGAGGCGTGGGGCAAGGGCGGGTCCATCCGTCCCCTGCGCCGCTTCGTCGAGACGCTGCTCTCCGGGCGTGAAGCCCTCGCTCCGCGTCATTGAGGGAGGGACCGATGTCGCAAGCTCAGCTGTCCGCCCTCGCGGACCGGATCCAGGACGCCTGGGAGAACGGGCGGATCTGCGCCCTCGTCGGCCGGGGATGCCGGGCGCGCATCGTCCGGATCGCTCGGCTGCTCGACGCCGGGCGGATCGACACCGATCGGGCCCTGCGCCTCGCGATGGAGGCCGAGGGCGCGGCCATGTGCTTCGCGCCCCTCCCGGCGGAGCCGGCCCGATGAGCATCGTCCAGGAATTCTACTCGATCGCCGGCACCGTCCTGAAGGACCAGCGCCGGGTCCCGTCGATCCGCGTCGAAGCCGTCGAGCCAACGCCGGCCGGCCCGCGGGTGCGCTGGACGGGCGGGCCGACCGGGCACCGCGTCGTCAGCGTCGAGGACGGCACGCGGTGGCGCGGCGGCGTCGGTCCACAGGTCCTGCTCGAAGCGATCTCGCGGACGCTCGCCGTGCGGTGGCGGGAGCGGACGCCGACGGTGCCTGCGGACTGGTCGGATCGCCTCGCCGCCCGGCACCCGCGGGTCTTCACGTCGGGCGGTCCGTACACCTGCCCGGGATGGGCGTCGCTCTGGGCCGCCGGCGCCGAGTGGATCGAGGAGGTCGGGGTCCCGCCTGGGTTCGCGACCGACGACGCCAAGGCGAAGTTCGGCACGGCTCGCTGGCATCACCACGCAGACGACTGGTCCGACGACGTCGCCGACGTCGTCGAGGCGATCGAGACGATCTCCGACGGGATCTGCGAGGCCTGCGGCGCCCCCGGCCGGACGCGCTTCAGGCCCTGGATCGAAACCCTGTGCCACACCCACAACACGGAACCCCGCTGATGCGCACCCTCATTCTCGCCGCCGCCCTGCTCGGGTCGGCCCCCTGCCTCGCCGGTCCGTTCCCGACGGCGGAGACCTGGTCCGTCACCGTGCAGGACGACATCCTCGACCGGATGTCCGTGCAGAGCGTGCTCACCGTCCGGCGGATGGACGACCGCGTCCGCTTCACGCTGGACTGCGTCGTCTCCGGACCGGCCGCGCGCACGGATTCGCGCACATCCGCATGGGGCACGGCCTCGATCGCCGGCGACGTCGTCAACGGCATCGTCGAGGGCGGCCAGGACGTGCTGCAGCTGCCCGATCGGACGTTCACGCTGACGCTCGGGCGCAAGTTCGGCACGTGGGCGAGCAACGTCCCGGGCTGCACCCAGAAGGCCGGCTTCCTCCGCGATGCCGTTGTGGATGGCATCCAGGCGATCGACAGTGTCCGTAGAGGGAGGGATTGATGCGCCTGCGAGATCTGACACCCGCCGAACGCCGCGCCGTCGAGGAACGCCGGGAGGCCGTCCGCGCCGCCCTCGCCGGGGTGGATCCCGCATGGCGCCCGGACGCCGCAGCCATCGACGGCGCGCCGTTCCTCGATGACTGGAGCGTCAAGCTCTATCCCGGCACGGACCGCCCCTGCCTGGAGGGCCTGTGCTGGCATCATCCGATCCACGGCAGCACGATCCTGAAGACCAGCATCATCGTCCAGCAGGGCCCGGGATACGTCATCGTCGAGAGCGGCAGAGTGTACCTCCTCGGGACCCCCAGCCCCGCCCCGAAGG
>NZ_VRUW01000117.1:0-11605 GCF_008039475.1 Methylobacterium sp. WL12
GGCCGCCTCCGAGCGCGAGCCGCCCGCCGAGATCACCGACAGCGCCAACAGGCGGCGGGTCTGGGCCGGATTGCGCGAACCCTTGGCCAGAGCGCGCAAACCTTCGGCATCATAATCCGATCGCAGTGGCACCGGAGCAGCCATCACATCCTCCTCAGGCTCCAAACCTGAAAAGAGAATCACGACCTGGATCGCGATGCTACCTCGCGTGAGTCACGTTCAACGCGGCTTGGTATGACATCACCCGTGGGACCGGCCGCTACAACGCAGCCCACGGCCTGATTGGCACGGTGCAGGGCGCGGGCGCTGCCCTGTACTTCGTGATCGCCGGAACCTTGGTCCAGAAGGCCGGGTTCGATGCAGCCTATCTCGCCTGTGCCGCGGCCACCGCGGTCGCCCTCGCGGTGTTGGTCGCGCTGATGCCGGAGACCGCTCCCGAGCCGCCTCGCAGCGGACCGGCGGCGTGGTTTCGGGCGATGCTGCCGGGCAAAGCGTAAGGAGGAGCAGTGAGACATCACAATTCTGGAACAAGGCGCCGGCGGCCGGCGACGTTCGCCGTGTTCCTGTGTCTCGCCCTGCCTGCGGCCGCCGACACGCTGCACAGCAGCTACGTCGACCCGGCGGCGATGGCGTTGCAACGTGTTCTGCCCCCGCCGCCCGCGGCGGGTTCGGAGCCGGCCAAGGCCGATATGCAGGCGGTCGAGGCGGCCGTCGGCGCCCGCTCTTCCGAGGATGAGCGACGCATCACGGCGAACCTCCCGTGCACGCTCGACCGCTTCTCCGGTGTTCTTGGTCCGAGCTACACCGCGGCGACGATGCCGGTCACCGCAGGGCTGATCGAGCGCGTTTTCCAGGACGGCGAGCTGACCGTGCTGGCGGCCAAAGCCACCATCGCCCGGCCACGCCCTTACACGCTAAAGCCCGATCTCGCCACGTTCGGCCATCGGTCCGCCAGCACGTCCTACCCGAGCGGTCACGCCACGTTCGGGTATCTCGCCGCCACCGTGCTTTCGCATCTCGTGCCGGACAAACGCCAGGCGCTGTTTGCCTTCGCAAGCTCGTACGGGGCAAACCGCATGATCGCCGGAACGCACTTCCCGTCCGATCTCGAAGCGGGAAAGATCGCGGCGGCCGTCATCGCGGAGGGATTGTTCCGCGATTCCCGTTTCCAACGGGACTTGGCACGAGCCGCCGCGGAAATCGTGACCTTGGACACTCCTTCCAACCATTGAGGCGGAAGCCCACCCCCGCCTCACGAACGCAGGAGGCAGGTTGCTGGGTAAAACCACCGCCTAACTGCGTTCCATGGTTCTTTGCTGCGCAATAGCGCCGGCGCAGGCAGTCTTCGAAAACACTCCGGAGACAAGCCCTTCGGTACTCGTGCTGTCCAGCAACCTGGCGTCCGCACGGCTCGTCGCCCCGTTCCCGGAAATCGTCGTCCCGCGTCCCGACTAGGTGGCTCTCGTGCCGAACGATGCGAACAAGACCTCGACCCTCGCAGCATTCGTCGACTGGCTTGTCGCCGCAGGTGCTACATGAGAGCGGAGCATCAGGCCAAGCCGAGGACGGCTTCTTTCCACTTCAGGCCGACGCCGCCTTGCCCGTCGCGGCGAAACGGCTGGCGGGGCGTTCGAGGCCGAGATGATCCCGCAGGGTAGTCCCGGCGTAGTCGCGCCGGAACAGGCCGCGCCGCTGGAGGATCGGCACGACCGCGTCCACGAAAGTATCCAGGCCTTCGGGAAGCACGTCGGGCATCAGGTTGAAGCCGTCCGCCGCGCCGGCCCGGAACCACGCCTCGATGTCGTCGGCGATCACCTCCGGCGTGCCCGCGACGATGCGGTGGCCGACGCCGCCGCCCAAGGCCCGCAGGAGCTGTCGGACCGTCAGACTGTCTCGGCGCGCGAGCGCGACGGTGCCGAGGAACATCGTGTGGTTGGCGTCCGGCGGCAGGGGCAGCGGATCCGGCAACGGCTCGTCGAGGTCGAGGCGGCCGGGATCGATCCGCAGCGTGCCCGCGAGCCGGGCGAGGCTGTACTCCACCGGCACAAGGTCCCAGAGTTCGTCCTGGCGCCGCCGCGCCTCGGCTTCGGTGGAGCCGATCACGGTGGCGAGGCCCGGCAGGACGACCAGCGCGTCGGGCCTGCGCCCGTAGCGCGCCGCCCGCGCGCGCAGGTCGCGGGAATAGGCCGCGCCGTCCTCGATCGTCTGGGCCAGGGAGAAGACCGCGTCGGCGGTGGCGGCGGCGAGTTCGCGCCCGTCCTCAGACCCGCCCGCCTGGAAGGTCACCGGACGTCCCTGCGGGCTGCGCGGCACCGTCAGCGGCCCGGCGACGGAATAATGCGCGCCGCGATGATTGACGGCGTGGACCTTGGCGGCGTCGACGAAGCGGCCGCTCGCCTTGTCGCCGAGGAAGGCGTCGTCCTCCCAGCTGTCCCACAGGGCGTGCACGAGGTCGGTGAACTCCCGCGCCCGGGCGTAACGCGCGCCGTGGTCCGAGGCGCCCGCGAAGCCGAAGTTGCGGCCGGCGGCGGCGTCGGCGGTCGTCACCACGTTCCACCCCGCCCGGCCACGGCTTACGAGGTCGAGGCTCGCGAAGCCGCGAGCGAGGTTGTAGGGCTCGTTGTAGGTGGTCGAGGCCGTGGCCACGAGGCCGACATGGCCCGTCGCCGCCGCCACGGCCGCCAGCACCACGGTCGGCTCGAGGGCGTTGAACGGGCGGTGGTCGATCCGGTCGGCGATGGCGGGCGTGTCGGCCAAAAAGATCGCGTCGAGCTTGCCCCGCTCCGCGATCTCGGCGACGCGCACGAAGTGGTCGATGTCGACGAAGGCGCCCGGCCGGCTGTCCGGCAGGCGCCACGCGGACGGGTAGACGCCCGAATGCAGCAGGTTGACGTTGAGGTGCAGCTGACGGCTGCTCATCGATGGTCTCCGGTTCAGCGCACGCGCGGCAGGACCTGCTCGGCGAAGCGGCGCATCTCCGCCTCGAACGGCTGGAACTGCAGCATGAACAGCTCGATGCCGGCGGCGTGGAAAGTGCGGATGCGCTCGGCCACCGTGTCGTAGCTGCCCACCAGCCCGGCGGCGGTGCCGCCATTGGTCCCGACGTGTCGCGCGGCGGCGGCATCGGTCTTGGCGAACATCACGCTCGCCCGATCGGTCCGGGCGCGGGTGTCGGCCCGCAACGGCGCGTCGCGCTGCGCGAGGGCGAGGAGGCGGGCATGTTTGGCTTGCGCCTCTGCATCGGTATCCCTGGCGATCACGAAGGCTGAGAGACCGTAGCGTAGGGGGGCGTTGGCGACCGGGCGCCGGCGCAAGTCGGCGATCAGCGCCGCCACGTCCTCAAAGGGCTGGCCGTTGATGAACCAGACGTCGGCATGATCGGCCGCCAACGCCCGGGCCGGCTCGGATTCGCCGCCGAGATAGATGGTCGGCCGCGGCCGGAAGGTTCCGGCCGGGCGGAGCCGATAATTCTCCACGAGGAAGTGGTCGCCCGCGAAAGTCACGGTCTCCCCACGCATCAGCCGGTCCACGAGGCCGATCCATTCGCGGCCGTAGGCGTAGCGGTCGTCATGGGCCGGGAAGGGCAGGCCGGCCCGCTCGAACTCGGCCTTGTTCCAGGCGTTCACGAGGTTCAGCGCGAAGCGGCCGCCGCTGACGTGCTCGATCTGCAGCGCCATCTTGGCCAGCACCACGGGGTGGTAGAGCCCCGGCTTGATCGCCGCGATGACCTCGATGCGCCGGGTCAGCGCCGCGAGTGCGGCCGCCCCCGTCCAGGCCTCAAGTTGGTCGCGCTCCGCGTCGTAGGGGTTCATCGTGTGCTGGGCGACCAGCACCGCGTCGAACCCCAGTGCCTCTGCTTCCAGCACCAGAGCGCGGTTGCGCTCCCAGCTGGCGTCGTCGGGTTCGTCGGGATCGTGGTGGGAGGCGCGGGAGCCGTGGACGGCGGCCCAGATGCCGAAACGGGGGGCGTCGGTCACGGCATCAGCCCCGGCCGACTGGGAGCTGGAAGATCGGAACGTCGGTGGCGTCGATCCGGCGGGGAATGAGCTTGGCCTCGTAGAACACGTCGGCGATGGCCTGCTGCTCGCCGAGTTGGCTGCGCTCCACCGGCTCGACTGCATAAGTCCGCCGGCTGTTGGCGGCGGCGACGACCGCGGGCGGCAGGTCGCCCCAGATCGGGGCGAGCAGCGCCACGGCCGCCTCCGGGTTCGCCTTCATCCAGGCGCCGGCCTCCACCAGCGAGCGGTAGACGGTCGCCACCACCTCGGGCTGCGCCGCGACGAAGCTGTCGTTCGCCAGATAATAGCGGTGGTAGCTCGTCAGCCCGCCGCCGTCGGCGATGACCCGCACTGGGCGCTTGGCCTCGGCGAAGGCCAGGAACGGGTCCCAGATCGACCACGCGTCGATGCTCCCTTGGTCGAAGGCCACGGCTCCGTCCGGCGCCTGGAGGTAGGCGGGCTTGATGTCGGCGAAGGTCAGGCCCGCGCGCTTGAGGGCGGCGGCCAGCACGTAATGGCTTCCGGAGCCGCGGGAGACGCCGACCGTCCTGCCCTTCAAGTCGGCCGTGCTCCGGATCGGCGACTCGGCCGGCACGATGATCGCCTCGGCCGTGGGCGCGCCCCGCTCGCGGGCGTAGAAGGTCAGGGGCGCCTTGGCCGACTGGGTGAAGATCGGCACGGCGTCGGCAACGTCGGCGTGGATGTCCACGGCGCCGGCATTCATCGGTTCGATCACGCTGGTGAACAGGTGCCAGCTCGGCGTGTAGCCCAGCGGGGCGAGCCGCTCGGCAAGGGTGCCCTTCACCTTCAGCACGGTGAACAACACCGACGAGCGCTGCATGCTGATCTTCACCTCGCGCGGCGCCGCGTGCACGGCCGGCGCACCGAGCGCCAGGGCAGCCGCTCCGCCGAGCCCGGTGCGCAGGAACGAACGGCGGGAGGGCGCGATCCGCCACGGGGTCTCGTTGGTCATGGAAGGCTCGCAAATCGGCAGGGAGGCAGGAGAGTAGCCGGGACGGTGGCGGCGACGCTGTCTCGGGCCCACGCGCCGCTGGCCGGCTCGCATATTGAAGTCGAGCAAGGCCGCCGGATCAATGAAAGGGGTTTTCGATTTATCGGTAGTTCGTGGGAGCACCTTCTTCGATTGGCTTATTGGAAGGCGCATCTATTCCGTCTCTGCATGAGCATCCGTGCAGCGCCGCGAAAGCAGATCCCCTCTGGGCGATTTTTCCAAGCTTGTCGATTAGCCGGCGGGCTAGGAGAGCGTCTTCTCTAGGATCGGTGCATATCAGAAAAAAATCACTCTCATTTGCTCAAGATCAAAACGTATATTCTAAAATAATCGACTTTTAAGGTGTTCGGCTTGAGATCCGAAGACAATTCATCGATTGATCGGCCTCTCTGTCGGGTGATCGACTGGAACCGGGAAATCTTGTTCATGTCTCAGAGGGATGCAGGCTGGGGTGCCGGGCCGAGCGGGCGCTACGAAGAGCTCGCAGACCAGTTCCGCCCGGTCTTCGCCGAGATCCGCGCCACGGCGGTCGAGCGGGACCGGACCCGTCGCCTGCCCCATGCCGAGATCGGCTGGCTGCGGGAGGCCAACTTCACCACCCTGCGCCTCGCGCCAGCCGAGGGCGGCCACGGCGCGAGCCTGCCCGAGCTGTTCGCCCTGCTGATCGAGCTGTCGGCCGCGGATTCCAACGTCACCAATGCGCTGAGAGCCCATTTCGGCTTCACCGAGGACGCGCTGTGCTCGTCGTCGCCCGAATGGCGCGCGGCCTGGATCGCGCGGATCGGCGCCGGCGAGTCCATCGGTAGCGGCGTCTCGGAGACGGGACCGGCCAAGGTCGGCGCCTTCGATACGGTGGTGCGCCAGAGTGACGGCGCCCACGTGGTGGACGGCCGGAAGTTCTACACGACCGGCTCGCTGTTCGCGGACTACATCCATCTCTCGGCCGAGGACGAAGCGGGCGGCGCGGTCACCGCGGCGGTGCCCGTGCGCGCGCCCGGCGTGACCATCGTCGACGATTGGGATGGGTTCGGGCAGGCGCTCACCGCCAGCGGCACCGCGACCTTCGAGGGCGTCGTGCTCGACCCGAGCCTGATCAAGCCCGATCCGGCGCGCTTCCCCTACGCCATGGCGTTCTTCCAGCTGGTGCACCTGGCGACGCTCGCCGGCATCGGTCGGGCTGCGGCCGACGACGTGGCGCGGCTCGTGGCCGAGCGGACCCGCGTCTACAGCCACGGCAATGCCGCGCGGACCGCCGACGATCCGCAGATCCAAGCGGTGGTAGGTCGCGTCCGTGCCAACGCCTACGCGGCGAGCGCGATCGTGCTCAAGGCCACCGAGGCGCTCCAGCGCGTCCACGACGCGCACCGATCCGGATCGCCGAATGCAGAGCGGCAGGCGACGCTTGCCGACGTCGAGGTCAACCAGGCGGTCAGCGTAGTCACCGACCTGATCCTGACGGCGACGACCGGCCTCTTCGACGCGCTCGGCGCCTCCGCGGTCAAGGTCGGGGCCGGGCTCGATCGCTATTGGCGCAACGCTCGTACCATCGCCTCGCATAATCCGCGCATCTACCGCGACCGCAGCGTCGGCGCCTTCGCGATCTCCGGCGCGGCTCCGCCACGCCAATATCGCGTCGGGTCGGCGTGAGGCGGCGACTGGGATGGCACGCCGCGACCGCATGCGCCTGGGCGCGTTCTTGTATCCCGGCGGGCACCACGTCGCCGCATGGCGGCATCCTTCGTCCCAGGCAGATGCCGGGATCAATGCCGCCCACTACCGGCAAATCGCCCGCACGGCCGAGGCGGCGAAGTTCGACCTGATCTTCCTTGCCGACGGCGTCAGCATCCGGGGCGACGATCTCGACGCCTTGAGCCGGACCGCGATCCGCTATGTAGGCCAGTTCGAGCCTCTGACCCTGCTGTCTCACCTCTCGGCGGTCACCGAGCGCATCGGCCTCGTGGCGACCGCCTCCACGACCTACAACGAGCCGTTCCACATCGCGCGCAAGTTCGCCTCCCTCGATCAACTGAGCGGCGGTCGCGCGGGCTGGAACCTCGTCACCTCCGCCGACTCGCGCGAGGCCTGGAACTTCAGCCGCGAGAGCCACCTCGCCCACCCCAACCGATACGCCCGGGCGGAGGAATTCGTCGACGTCGTGCGCGGTCTCTGGGATTCCTACGCGGACGACGCCTTCGTGCGCGATCGCGAATCCGGCCGATTCTTCGATCCCGATAAACTGCACCTGCTGGCCCATGAGGGCGAGCACTTCTCGGTGCGCGGCCCCCGCAACATCCCGCGCCCGCCGCAGGGGCATCCGGTAGTGGTGCAGGCGGGCTCGTCCGAGGCCGGGAAGGCACTCGCCGCACGCACCGCCGAGGTGATCTTCACGGCTCAGCAAACTCTGGAGGATGCGGTCGCCTTCTACGCCGACGTGAAGGGCCAGATGGCCCAGCACGGCCGCGACCCGGACCACCTCAAGATCATGCCGGGCGCCTTCCCGGTGGTCGGGCGGAGCGAGGCGGAGGCGCAGGACAAGTTCGCTTCGCTGCAGGAGCTGATCCACCCAGTGGTCGGGCGCTCGCTCCTCGAACAGCTCACCGGCGCCGACCTATCCGCCTATCCAGACGATGCCCCGGTGCCGGAGATGCCGGAGACCAACGGCGGCAAGAGCCGCCAGGAGCTGTTCCTCCGCCTTCGCACGGCGGGAGGGCCTGACGATCCGCGAACTCTATCTGCGCGCCGCCAGTGCCCGAGGCCACTGGACGATCGTCGGCACGCCGGCACAGGTCGCCGACGCCCTCCAGGAGCGGTTCGAGACGCGGGGCGCCGACGGCTTCAACATCATGTCGCCGACCCTGCCCGGTGGGCTCGACGACTTCATCGACCTCGTCCTCCCGGAATTGCGGCGGCGGGGGCTCGTCCGGAACGAATACGAAGGATCGACCCTGCGCGACCACCTGGGCCTTCCCCGGCCTGCGCACCGCATTCCATCAGCCACAAGCGCCTCGCCCGAGCGAGGGGCCGCATGACGACCATCCTGCGGAGGCTGTCGGCGCAAGACCGGCGAGAGATCGGATTGTGATGCCATGAGCGACAGCGACACGATCAACGCCCGACGGCGCTTCCTCGTCCGGGGGGCGGCAGCGGCCGTGGGTGCCGTAGCCGGCAGCGCAGTCCGCGCGGAGGAGGCGACTCCGCCCGCGATCCCGGATTGGATGAAGGTCCCGGGAGCCGATACCGGCAGCCAGCCCTACGGCACGCCCTCGCGTTTCGAGGCGGGGCTCATCCGCAATGTGCCGAAGGAATTGAAGCAATACACCTCGGCCTCCACCCGCACGCCGCTGCAGGATCTCGACGGCATTCTCACGCCGAACGGCCTGTTCTACGAGCGCCACCACGGCGGCATTCCCGATATCGACCCAGCCCAGCACCGGCTCATGATCCACGGATTGGTGGAGCGGCCCCTCGTCCTTACCATGGAAGACATCCGCCGCTTTCCGAGCGAGTCGCATATCCACTTCCTGGAATGCTCGGGCAATCCGGGCTTCGACGCGATCAAGGGCAAGACCGCTTCGGATCTCGTCGGGCTCGTGAGTTGCGCCGAGTGGACCGGTGTCCGCCTCGCGACGGTCCTGCGCGAGGCCGGCCTGAAGTCGGAAGCGAAATGGGTCGTGGCCGAGGGCGCGGATGCCGCCGCCATGACCCGCAGCATCCCGGTCAAGAAATGCCTCGACGACGCGCTGCTGGTCTACAGCCAGAACGGCGAGCGGTTGCGCCCGCAGCAAGGCTATCCCCTGCGAATGTTCCTGCCCGGCTTCGAGGGCAACATGAGCGTGAAGTGGCTGCGCCGCCTCAACGTCAGCACGGAGCCGGCCTATTCCCGGGAGGAGACTTCGAAATACACGGACCTGATGCCGGACGGCACCGCCCGACAATTCACCTTCGTGATGGAGGCGAAGTCTGTCGTCACACGGCCCTCCGGCACCCAGCGGATCACGCCCGGCTTCCACGAGATCACCGGCATCGCCTGGACCGGGCGCGGCCGCATCCGGGGGGTGCAGGTCACGACCGATGGGGGCAAGTCCTGGCAGGACGCCGCCCTTCAGGAGCCGGTTCTAAACCGGGCGCTCACCCGCTTTCGCTTGCCTTGGCACTGGGACGGGACGCCCACAACCATCGCAAGCCGGGCGATCGACGAGACCGGGTATGTTCAGCCGAGCTTCGACGCGTTGACGGCGGTGCGCGGCCGCAAATCGTTCTACCACAACAACGCGGTCGTGCCCTGGCGCATCGCGGCGGATGGCGAGGTGGCCAATGGCTATGCGTGAAGCCAGCGGAGTCGTCATCATGGCCCTGGTGCTCGCCTGCGCAGGGGCGGCGCGGGCAACGGAGCGCCTCGGGATCGGTCGTCCGGCGTCGGAGGCCGAGATCGCCGCCTGGAACATCGACATCGATCGCGACGGCCGGAAGCTGCCGCCGGGACATGGGAGCGTCGCGCAGGGGCGCGCGGTGTTCGACGCGCAGTGCGCGTCCTGCCACGGCAGCCGTGGGGAAGGCGGGACCGGCGAGAGGCTCGTCGGCGGTCAAGGCACGCTCGCTTCTGCGAAGCCGCTCAAGACGGTCGGGAGCTTCTGGCCCTACGCGCCGACCCTGTTCGACTACATCCGGCGGGCGATGCCGATGAACGCTCCACAATCGCTCAGCGACGACGACGTTTACGCGGTCTCGGGCTACGTCCTGTACCTGAACGGGCTCATCCCGGAGCGCGCCGTCCTCGATGCCGCCACGCTAGCCACCATCCGCATGCCGAACCGGGACGGGTTTGTCTCGGACCCCAGGCCGGATGTTGGGCCCTGACCAGACTAGATCGACGGTACAGTGATCCCCTCTCCATGACAGCGGCGCAGACAATCGATGCGGCCGACTTGGGCCTAGCGACGGCTTGACCCTCTGGGATGCCTGGACCGGGGGCGGCTCTGAGAGAAGCCGTTCCGGCTCGGACCGACCGGGACGGCGCGCGACCCTACGGAAGTGCATCCTCGGGACGGATTTCAAGGATGAATCGGTTTTTGTGGAGGCGCCCCGGCGCGCCCCCTGGTCCGAAGGAGGACCGGGTTCAATACAGACTCATACACTCAGCAATTTCATCTTGGCTGGCCAAGCCGAGCCGGACGGTGACGTCGAGTTGAAAGCATGACACCGAACGTAGGTTGGTCGGCGCTCCGGTCCGTGACCGCCAATACCTTTTTTCATCCGGAAAGCAGCCAGGTCGCATAGGGTCGGTTGCAAGACGTTCGCGTCCGGAAGCAAGGTCAAGGTTTGCTACTACCCATATCAGACGCAGATTTTTTGTTCACCCAGCGACCCGCAAGCGGACGTTCACAGCTTCCGCAAAGGGTGGAGGCTGTGTGAAAAGAGGACGCCAAGTGGAGTGGGCCCCTGATGGTGGACAGATTGGGCAGGGCTGATTGACCGGATGGCCGGGTCTTCGAAGGATGAAGACCATGGCACGACACCGTTCCCACAGCGTCGCGTTCAAGCGTCAGGTCGCGCAGGAGTATCTGTCCGGCGAGACGCTGCACGGCCTGGCCAAGCGCCACGACCTCTCGCGCAACCTCGTGCGGGTCTGGGTGCAGAAGTACGAGACCGGCGCGTTCGACGATGACGCGGCCGCCGCCGACACGATCCAAGCCTACGAGGCACGCATCGCCGCGCTCGAACGGCTCGTCGGCCGGCAGGCGCTTGAGCTCGAGTTTTTAAAAGGGGCTCTGCGCCAGGGACCACCGCCGAGAAGCGGGCCTATGTCCGTGATCACCGGCCCGGCAGCCTCTCCGTCGCTGCGGGATGCCGGCTGATGGGTCTGGCGCGCTCCACCTACTATGACGCTCCGACGCGGGCTGCCGACGACACCGCCCTTGTCGAGGCCATGGCGGCGATCTGTGATGCGTTTGAAGCCTACGGCTGGCGCCGCGTCCAAGCGGCCCTGCGCCAGAAAGGATGGCGGGTGAATCACAAGAAGGTCCGCCGCCTCAGTAAGCGCTCGGTGACGGCTGCCTTGTGCGGATAGGGCTTGGGTCTGGATACAGGGGATGGCGCTGTATCGGCCCTGTGTCTGGACTTATGACGAACGCTCCTCACATCGTCGTCGCGGGAACGCGACGGACCTGGTCGCCCGAGCAGAAGCGCGCGATCCTCGCCGAGGCGGACGATCCGACGACGACGGCCTCCGAAGTGGCGCGCCGGCACGGGCTTCATTCGAGCCTGCTGTTCCGCTGGCGCCGTGCTCTCAGGGCCGAAGCATCGGCACCGAAGGCGGGGTTCCACCCAAGCTTCATCCCACTCGCGCTGCCGGCTCCGCCATCCACCGTGCGAGCAGAGCCGTCCCGCTCCGGCGCCATCGAGATCGAGCTGGCCGGGGGTCATCGGCTTCGGGCCGAGGCGGGCGCGGACGTGGCGCTCCTTCAGGGCGTGATCGCGGCGTTGCTGGGACGATGATCCCGGTTCCCTCCGGCTCGCGAGTCTGGCTGGCGACCGGCCACACCGACATGCGCAAGGGCTTCGACGGCTTGGCCAGCCTCGTGCAGGATCACCTCGC
>NZ_VRUW01000118.1:0-11447 GCF_008039475.1 Methylobacterium sp. WL12
CTTAGCGATCCGGGTCGCCCGCAAATTAAAGGCGATCGACGTCATCGACGTGCTCTCGGATCTGTTCATCGTGCGTGGCGTACCTGGCCATATCCGTTCGGATAACGGCCCGGAGTTCGTTGCGAAGATCGTACAAGCTTGGATCACCGGCGTCGGAGCAAAGACGGCCTACATCACGCCAGGCTCACCGTGGGAGAATGGCTACGTCGAAAACTTCAACGCACGGCTTCGCGACGAACTTCTGAACGGCGAGATCTTCTACACACTCAGAGAAGCGCAGGTCGTGATCGAAAGCTGGCGACGTCACTACAACGGCGTGCGCCCGCATGCCTCTCTGGGATACCGACCGCCGGCCCCGGAGGTGTTCATGCCAGCCTTCTCCGCCTGGCCGGCTGCGCTTGCCAGACCAGCTCCGCCGGCCAAGCTACCCGTGGCGGAGCGGCCCACCGTGCACTAACTTTACCCTTGGACCACCTCGTGGGGGCCGATCAATCTTTACCTCAAAGCGCACGAGATTATCGAGCAACACGGCACGCCCGAAATGCGGTCTCTCATGCGCCTTCTGTTGTTTCAGATCGGTCAAGAACTTGCCCGCCACGAGGCCGGATCGTAGATCACACTCGACTATGGCCGAGGTGCCGCCGTTGGAAGGCGAATATGCCAACTCACGCCAGCCTTTCGAACTTCTCTTGGGAGGTCTGCGAAGGGTCGGAAGCGGAAGTAAGTCAATCGCCCGAAGGCGGACTTTCCCAGGTTCCGAAGAACGTTCAAATGCTCCCCAAAAGGGCCGGAACCGTCTATAAGATTTTAATCACCAAGTAACGCATATTACCGAACAAATATCAGATTCTTAAATCGTGAGTTATTTCGCTTCAACAACTATTCTTATATTAACACCACAGGGCCGATCTGTAAGCGCCGCACTCATCACCCTTGATTTTCCTCCTCGGGCTCGGCGCTGTCCTTATCTTGGTCGAGGGTAGGCTTGAAGAAATCTACTACCGGCACCCCGATTGTCGAAGCAATCCGCTGCAACGTTAAAAGTGTCCGCGCGCGTTCCTCCGCCCCTACGGCTTTCTTCGGTAATCTTGACCGGAATATCCGGCCATCATCATCATCGCGTTGGCCCATCGTAACTTCGCCATTGCCCCGAGCCTTTTGATAGGTAGGATGGATTGGACGCGGGGGATAGAAAATAATGCTGTGGGGCGCCCGCTGGCGATGGATCAAAAGGGCATATGCCAAAAAGGTTTCAAACTGAGGCCGTTCAAGTCCCCTCAATGCTCTTCGCCCCTGTCGCGATCGGCCGTTGGGAGGATGATGTTGAGGCGAATCTTATCCGAGGCGATGCCGTCATGGCTCACCTATTCGGTCTGCCGCCGGAAGAAATGGCCGATGGCATTACGCTATCTCAAATGCTGTCTATGTTTCATCCGGATGATCGTGACGCAGACACCGCCCACCGACGCCGCGTCCGAGAAGATGGAGGCGCTTTCGCTTGGGAGCACCGCGTTGTGACTCCGGCAGGAGAGGTTCGTTGGATACTGGCTAGAGGTCAGTTCGTTCAGGACGCAAACGGTCGAGTTCGCGGGAGTGGCGTCGTAATCGACATGACCGATACGCGCGTTCACGATACTGGCCCTGGATCGGCAGCATTTCTCGCTGCGGACGGGGGAGGGCCGCCTTTGGAGCGTATGGCCGACCGGATTGTGGACGCCTGGGAAATGTCCGGCGGCGTTGGCTCTGACGATTGGGATCGACTTCGTCCGCTATTCGAGAACCTGTTATTTGAGTTGGGTCGCCAAATCGCCGCAACATTGCCTGATGATTCAGAAATCCTGACTGATAAACTGGGTGGGCATGGGATACATTGATATATTCTTAGATGAGTTAAAGCCAATCCTAACTTCTGCACACTGTAGCGACTAGTTGCGTCAATCTATCTCCACCTCGTTGTCTGTGGTATAATCATGACCGGAGACAACAAAAATGGACAAAGATGGATTTAACCCGGCGTTTGCAGTTTTCGGATCGCATAGCAGAAACAAGGGCCGCACTAGTATAACGCATCCTATTCGAATCGACGCGATATTTGCCGGTAAGGGTCTCGGGAATATCGGTATAACGTTCTGTCCGGGGAAGGTTCAGGCCGACGCTGCAACCGGATCATGGGCGCGCGACCTCCGAACCGACTTGGAAGCGATATCAGAGTGGGGAGCGAGCACGGTTGTCTCCCTCATTGAGACTCCCGAGATCGAAACGTTGCAGGTCGAGGCAATCGGTGAGGAATGCCGGCGGCTTGGCCTGACGTGGATTCACCTGCCGATCCCGGACGTTTCGACCCCTATAGAAGCGTTCGAAGCATCGTGGGTGACGGTCGGTGAGGGCCTACGCTCCGTCCTGCGCAACGGCTTCTCCATTACGGTGTTCTGTAAAGGCGGTTTGGGACGTTCCGGCACCATCGCGGCGAGACTTCTAACCGAGCTAGGTGCCGATCCTGCCGAAGCCATCAGGATCGTTCGTGAGGCTCGTCCAGGCGCGATCGAGACCGAGGCCCAGGAACAGCACATTTTACGGCGACGGAAAATACCCGAACGGAGCCCGGCCACGACGATCGATGCCATACGCGACCGTGCTCTTGGTGCACTGGTTGGCCTCGCGATCGGTGACGCAACAGGGACGACGATCGAGTTTTCCAGACGCGACACCTATCCTCCGATGACGGACATGGTCGGCGGCGGTCCGTTCAACCTCAAGGCCGGGCAGTGGACGGATGATACCTCCATGGCCCTCTGCCTCGCGGACAGTCTGATTGCCTGCGACGGGATCGATGAACGCGATCTTCTCGAACGGTTCTGCCGCTGGTTCGAGGACGGTGAGAACTCCTGCACCGGCACCTGTTTCGATATCGGAAACGCAACGGTTTCAAGCCTCCGTGCATACCGCGAGACGGGCGATATCCATGCTGCGTCCGCAGACCCTCGCAACGGAGGAAACGGTTCGATCATGCGCCTTGCCCCGGTGGCCATCCGCTACTGGAATGATCCGGAGAAGCTTCGGGATGCGGCACGTCGGCAGTCCGCTACCACACATCCCGCTGCCGAGCCCTGTGACGGGTCCGAGGCCCTTGCGGTGATCCTTGCGCGGGCGATTCAGGGAAAGCCCCTCAGTGAGGTCCTGAACGCACACCAAGGCCCATACACTGAGAAGGTTCAAAGGATCGCGGACGGTTCATGGCGAGGCAAGCACCGCGACGATATCCGATCCAGCGGGTATGTGGTCGATACGCTTGAAGCTTCGATCTGGGCGGTAGCGGCCTCAGCCGGCAGCTTCGAGGAAACCGTTCTGCGGGCCGTGAACCTCGGTGACGACAGCGACAGCGTAGGAGCCGTTACCGGATCGATTGCAGGGGCCATCTACGGTTGGTCGGGCATCCCAGAACGGTGGCGGAAAACACTTGTCTGGAATGTCTACATCGAGGCCCTGGGGAACGACCTTTTCGAGGGAAGCCTACGATGATCGAGAATGATGCCGAAATCCGTAGGACGGTGCTCGCTCGTGATGCCTTTCGTCGGGAAGCTCATCTGCCACCGCTGAACATCGAAGAAGAGGTCAGTAAAGGTTGCAAGCTCGCAGCAAGCAAGGCCGCGAGTGAGCTTTATGATGAACATTGCCAAAGGTATGCCTCTGACCGTCAACGTATCCGAGACGAGATTATTGCGGAGATGAGATCAGGTGGAAACTTGACCTTCCCTAACGATTGGGCGGGAAACTATCATTTATCTACCCTCGTCGAAAAACGCTTCCAATCCTTCTTGCTGAACGGTGTTGGTGACGCGAAGTGAAGTCAATTTACCCGGCACCACGAAAAATGTCGGATTATGATCACCCGTAGAAATGCCAAACAAGACTAGTTTTATGTTATGTACCCCGCATCGCCACGTGTTCTGGAAACGTGGCGATGCTCGTTAGTTTAATATGTTTCAGACTTTACTTGTTCGCCCACCGTTTCAGAGTCGTAATGAGTCGGTCAGCTTGCTTCCGCCTATCAATCGGACTGTTTGATGACAGAGCAGCCTCATGTAGCTTCTCTGTGACCATTCCCACTGGCAACCGCAGCTTGGTAAGGGAATGATACAACGACAGAAGCCCATCATGCCCCTCACCAGGAAAGACACCGATCCGATACCACTCAGTCATAGCTCGCTCGACACCACTAAGTTGATCACTACCAATCGAAGTGTCGTCCGAACCAAGTTCTGAGTATATAGTGGCATCGAAGTCCATACTATCATAGTCACAGATAAGGTTCGACAGCCAAGCATCAACGTCGATGGCTTCCCGATCATCAGCCTTGTGTTCTACGAAGAAGCTGTCCTTTACGTTCTTGGCCTGACAGGGAAGAGCGAATAGCGCACATGGATTTGGTCGGTGATCGATACCATGATGAGGTTGATTGCCAAGCCCGCTCGTTCTCACCGCCTCTATTGAACCTCGACAATACGCTTTCGATTCAAGGATGCAGACAATCTCTGAGTAGATTGCGCGATATTCCTGATCGTGCATAGGCCGATTGGTTGGAATATAGAGCCGATACCGAGGTTTCATCGCCGTATGTGAGAAGGTGTTATAGGCGACAACGTGAAGCTGCGGGAACTCGTCAGCAAAGTCTTCATGCCTCATCGTTCCGTTCTCGACATCAAGCCACATACCTCTCACAAACTCAACATTGTCATTTCCTCTGTTTGTTGTATCGGACTTACTGACGGAAAACATGGCACCGCTGACACATGGGATTTCGTTTTTGTTCCCATATTCGTTCTTGTGGTGGTTCCTGAGATAAGGAACGAACTGATTATCCGTGCAACAAATCGCTCTTGGTTCGGTACCATAATAGTTGATGAACTCAGATGCACGGAATCTTTGGACGAAATGGCTTATAGTCTTTATAGTGGTTTCGTCCGTCTTGTCATGAAAGGTTACTTCGTCAAGAATGTTCTCTTTCAGGTCAAGGCCGAAGCCCGCGCTCCGCGCATGATCATTCTTGATACGGGCTGCTGATTTCTTTCTTCGTTCCTTATCATTCGCATGTTTCCGTGGCCTACCAACCGCCTTCATCACTGGTTGGGTTAGTCCGAGCGAATGAACACGGGAACCAGGAAACAGATCACTCAACCAGTCAGCGGTCTCTTTCGATGCAACAACCCATGTTTTTGCTTCATGACTTTCATCATCGCGGATAGAAGTACGGCATATTGATTGATATATCGCGTGATTGGTGAAGGCACGGAACTGATCATTTAGACCGAACCTACAGAACTCATCAAGAAAGTTCCCGGCGTCAGATGTTGGATTGTTCGCGGTGATGACCACAGCATGGTGAATATGACGGAACATGTTAAGTCCGTGAGACACGCCTTTGATCAAATGACTTCCAGCAACCTGATTAAGGAGACTCATCAGCTTCACATCATTGTTCTCGACTCGAACGAACTCCTTTGAGCCCATCAGTTTCTCGGTAGCGACGATAAGGGGATTTGTCTTAGGGCATCCAAGAGCGTTACGTGTTTTCTTCGAATATTTCCGATCATAACCGTAGTAGATATCGATCGTATCATTGTGAGGATGTTTCAGGTCTGGAATGTTGCCTTCCTGAGACTTGATGCGGCCCCACCTAACGCCTTCCCGCTCCCACCAATGATACTGAAATGTCTCCTCAAATCTCGCGGCAGCTATCGTAACACTCGCGAACCCGTCCATGATCCGCGGCGAAAGCACAGAATACACGCACAGCTTACCGGTCTGGCTACGACGCTTGATCAACTCATCATGCGTCTTGTTTACCACATAACTATCATAGTAGGGAGATATCAGTCGGCCGGCTAGACTTTGGACTTGCTTGAAAACCTCGTCTTTCCCGACGTTCGTGGCAATCTCCTTCAATCGCCCAATGTTGATAGGTTCAACGCACCCGTATTTCCCAGAACGGTCCACCACCTTAATGTGATCGGTGATGATACTATGATAGTTTGGGAGGGTTTCCCCAAAGTAGTCGAACGCATTTAGGTTTTCGTCAATATACACATTCCAGCGTTCCGGGCGGTAAAAGAACGGGATTTTGAGAAAGGTTGAATGCGTGATTAGTACGATAACGCCACCAAGGTCTGCGTTATTCAAGTAGGCAATCAGTCGAAGCATTACCCTATGGTCGCTACCATCCCTCGAATGGAATCGGAGTACGCTTACCTGAGGATGTTCACGGCTGATGCTATCGAAGGTCTCGTCGATCAAGTCGGTAGTGGGTTGAACGATAAGGCACTTCTGGCCGTTCAGTGCCATTTTCGATGTCTGTTCGATAATGGCGGTTGTCTTGCCACCTCCGGCTCGACGCGAATCAAAGCGGAAACGTCGCTCTACCGGCCCCTGTTCGGCACCCGCCGGCGTACAATCCTCGCTAAAGTGATCATGGAATACATAAGTCATAGTGTTGTCTGATGCTCATTTTAGACACAAGCTCCTTGATTTCAGCCAACCGCGATTGCGTGAAGCATTATGCCACACACATGGATTGGGATTCTTGGATTGTGTAAGGACGTTTCAGTTGGCAACGTTCGCCGCAACCAACAATCCTAATATCTCTCATGATGTAAGTCCTGTCAATATTAACTTAGTTTGGAACCGACTTGCCGATATGACACATCTGGTTGACTGGAAAACGCGTTATTATAGTTCGCCCAACATTCGCCCGGGGGTTTTCGGAGCTCTATGAAACGCCCGATTCGCGGTGATTGGGAAGGGCGCGGAACAATGATAGTGAGACCTGAGAAAATGGTCGATTATGTCCCATTGACGGATACATCAGACTCTCATACAAACGGTCAAGCAAGTCGTCCTTAAGTCGTTGTTTTAGCTTGCAAGTGGATAGTATTCGGGAGTTCGATCCTCTCCACCGGCACCAGCTTGGCGCTCTGCGCAGCATCATCGTCCGCGACAAGACCGCGGTCGCCGCGAGCCCGCATCACCGCGCCGACCGACCGCGGTCATCACGCGATATCCCACCGCGTACCGGCGCGCATAAGCTGACAAAGCGGCAGGCGCGGCGGCCCGCAACTCATGCCGCGCGCACCGTCGCGAGGAAGCGGGTCACCTCCGCGCCGAGGTGGTCGGACTGGCGCGACAGCGCGGAGGCCGACGCGAACACCTGGGACGCCGCGGCCCCCTTCTCCTCGGCGGCGCCCGCCACGCCGGCGATGGTGCTCGTGACCTCGCTCGTCCCCACCGAGGCCTGGGTGACGTTGCGCACGATCTCCTGGGTCGCCGCGCCCTGCTCCTCGACCGCCGCGGCGATCGTGGTCGCCATGGCGCTCATGTCGCGGATGCGCACCGCGATCCCGTCGATCGCCGTGACCCGTGGCCGACTGGATCTGCGCGATCTGCCCGGCGATCTCGTGGGTCGCCCGCGCCGTCTGGCTCGCCAGCTCCTTGACCTCGGCGGCCACCACGGCGAAGCCGCGGCCGGCTTCCCCGGCCCGCGCCGCCTCGATCGTGGCGTTCAGCGCCGGGAGGTTGGTCTGCCCGGCGATGCCGGAGATCGGCCCGACCCCGTCGTCGATCTTGGCCGCGGCCCGGGTCAGGGCCTGGACGAGCTGCGCCGTCTCGTCGGCCTCGCCCATGGCCGCCTGCGCCAAGCTCGCCGAGCCCTGCACCTGTCGGCCGATCTCCTGGACGGAGGCGCCGAGCTCTTCCGCGGCCATCGCGCCGACTTCGTCTCGGCGGCCCGCACCGGGCACCGTCAGGCCGACGTCGCCCTAGGCCAGGCGGCCCATCATGGCGGTCACGCCCGTGATCGGGCGGGCGATGCCGGCATGCGGCGGCGGCAGGGCGCCGGCCGCCGAGGACCGCAGACAGGCTCTCAGGACCGTCCCGGCGTCAGCTCTGATCGGACTCGACCGAGAACCGCTTCATCATCTCGGCGCGGACGTGTTCGCGGAAGACCCGCACCCGTGCCGGCAACTCCCGCCCCGCGAGGCTCACCGCGCGCAACGCGCCCCCCGCGGTCGCCCAGGGCGCGAGCACCCGCACGAGCGTTCCGCTCTCGAGGGCGCGCGCCGCCACGGCGCTCGGCAGGTGGCCGATGCCCGCCCCCTCCTGCGTCAGCCGGAAGACCGCGGCGAAGTCGCTCGCCCGGATGGCGGGGTCGAGCAAGACCTGCTCGATCCGGCCGTTCCCGTCGTTGAGCAGGAAGCCCGTCGCGCCCGGCCGCTCCCGGGACAGGATCAGGTCGTGCTCCGCGAGCGCCGCGAGGTCCGCCGGCGCTGGATGCCGTGCGAGGTAGTCCGGGGACGCGTAGAGCCCGATCCAGAGGTTGACGATCAGCGCGGCCCGGTATCCGCTCTCCTCCGCGTCGCCGAAGCGCAGGGCGAGGTCGATCCGGTTGGCTGCGAGGTCGAGGCGCGCGTCGGTGTTGATCAGGTCGATGGTGATCTGCGGGTAGGCCCTGCGAAAACTGGTGAGGATTCCCGGCATGAGCTCGATGCCGAAGTCGACTGCGGTCGTCACGCGCAGGTGTCCGGCCGGGACGGTGCGGGCGTCGCGCGCGGTCTCGGCCGCGTCGTCGAGGAGCGCAAGGCTCTCCTGCGCCTTGGCGTAGAACGCGACGCCCTCGGCCGTCGGCGTCACGGCGCGAGGGTGCCGGGCCATCAGGGTGGCGCCGAGCGCCGCCTCCAGCCGCGAGATGCGCCGGCTGACGCTTCCCTTGGTCTCGCTCCGGCTGGCCGCCGCCGCCGTCACCGTGCCGAGGTCGATGACCGCGCAGAAGGCGCGCAGGTCGTCGAGGCGACCGCCGAAGGTTTCCGTTCTCGCAACCATGTAGTGCCGGATAGCAGGCTCAACCCCGGCCGCCAACGGGGCTAGGTGCAGGGTCAGTCGCGGGGGCGCTCGGCCCGGCCGTCGTGGTGGCGAGCCCCCGTCCACACCAAGGAGAAGTCCCTTGAAGTCCTTCCTCGGCTCCGGTCTCGCCTCCGGCCTCGCCCTCGCCCTGCTCGCGGGCACGCCGGCCCTGGCCCAGGCGACCCGCGACCCCGCCCAGATCCAGTCCGGCACCTACGCGGTCGATCCCGGCCACACCCAGGTCGGCTGGCGGGTGTCGCACATGGGCTTCTCGAACTACGCCGGCGGCTTCTCGGACGTCTCCGGCAGCCTCACGCTCGACCCGAAGAACCCGGCCGCCTCGAAGCTCTCGATCAAGGTCCCGGTCGCCTCGGTGACGACGACCAGCGCCAAGCTCACCGGCGAGCTCAAGGGCGACCAGTGGCTCGACGCCGGCAAGTACCCCGACATGACCTTCGTCTCCACCAAGGTCGCGCCGGCCGGCAAGGACCACGCGAAGGTGACGGGCGACCTGACGCTCCACGGCGTGACCAAGCCGGTGACCCTCGACGTGACCTTGGTCGGCGCCGGCGCCAACCCGCTCAGCAAGAAATACACGGTCGGCTTCGAGGCGACGGGGACGCTCAAGCGCTCCGAGTTCGGCGTGAAGACCTACGTGCCGCTGATCGGCGACGAGCTCCACCTGACCATCGCCGGCGCCTTCGAGCGTCAGGACTGACCGGTTCACAGGAGGATGGCCATGGCCCCCGTCGAGACGGCGCGACGCTACACGCTCGTGGCCATCCTTCTGCACTGGACGAGCGCCCTCTGCGTGCTCGTCCTGATCGGCCTGGGCCTGACCATGACCCATGCGGCGCTGGCGCCGATGCGCCAGTTCCAGCTCTATCAATGGCACAAGTCGGTCGGCGTCACGGTGCTGGCGCTGACGGTGCTGCGCGTCCTCTGGCGCCTGTCGCACCGGCCGCCGGCGCACCCGGCCGCCATGCCGCCGCGGGAGCGTCGCGCGGCCTCGGCCGCCCACGGCCTGCTCTACCTCCTGCTGGTCGGGCTGCCCCTGACCGGCTGGGCCGTGGTCTCGCTCTCCCCGTTCAACATCCCGACCGTGCTGTACGGCCTCGTGCCGTGGCCGCACCTGCCGCTGGAGGCGCTGGTCCCGGACCAGGCCGCGGCGGAAGGCGCCCTGAAGCAGGTGCACGCCTACGGGGCGTGGCTGCTGACGGCGCTCCTAGTCCTGCATGTGGCGGCGGCGCTGCGTCACCACCTCGTCCTGCGCGACGACGTCCTGCGCCGCATGCTGCCGGCCCGCACGCCGCCGGCCCCGTCCGAAACCCTGGGATCGCCCCGATGACCCTGCGTCACCTCCTCCTCGTCGCAGCCCTGCTGGGCGGCACGGTTCCGGCTGTCGCCGCCGAGTGGGCCGTCGATCCCGCCAAGAGCACCATCACGTTCGCGGGCGTGCAGGTCGGCGCCCCGTTCACCGGCCGCTTCGAGCGCTTCGACGCCAAGATCGCTTTCGACCCCGCCCAGCCGGAGGCCGGACATGCGGTGGTGCTGGTCGACCTCGCCAGCGCGCGGACCGGCGACGTCCAGCGCGACGCGGCCCTGCCGCAGAAGGACTGGTTCGACGTGAAGAGCGCGACCCAGGCCCGCTTCGAGGCGACCCGGTTCGTCGACAAGGGCCACGGCGACTACGAGGCGGTCGGCACGCTGACGATCCGGGACAAGAGCCGGCCGCTGACGCTGCCCTTCCACCTGACGCTCGACGACCGGCAGGCGCACGCCACCGGCCATGTCGGCCTCGTTCGCACCGAGTTCGGCGTCGGCCAGGGCGCGTGGGCCTCGGGCCAATGGGTCGCGCTGGAGGTCGGCGTCGATGTGGACCTCGTCGCCGCGACCAAGCCGGGCCCCTGAACCACGGCCCCCGCGGGACGCCTGCGACGACCGAGGGCCGGCGCACCGCGACGCGTCCTCTCGCCGAGACCGCAGCGGAATCCGGCGCTGAAAGGATACGGACATGGCAAACATCGTCGGCCCGACGCGGCCACCCGCCGAGGGGACCGGCTCGCTGCTCGACACGGCGCCCTATTGCATCGGAAGCGTCGCCCTGGTCGTCCGCGACCTCGACGTCCTCGCCGGCTTCTACCGCGAGGTCGTCGGCCTGACGACCGTCTCGCAGGAGGCCGACGTCGTGCGCCTCGGCGTCGGCGCGACGGTGCTGCTCGAACTCCGGCGCGACGCGGCGGCCCGCCCCTGGAGCCCCGGGGAGGCCGGCCTCTACCACACGGCCTTCCTGCTGCCGAGCCGGGGGCACCTCGGCGCGTGGCTCGCGCATGCGAGGGAGCGCGGCGTCCGCCTGTCGGGGGCGTCCGACCATGTCGTCAGCGAAGCCGTCTACCTCGACGACCCGGAGGGCAACGGCATCGAGGTCTACGCCGACCGCCCGAGTTCGGCCTGGCCGAAGGAGCCGGACGGCACGATCGTCCTGCGGAGGGACCGGCTCGATGTCGCCGCGCTCACCCAGGCCGCGTCGGGACCCTGGGCCGGCATGCCGCCGGGCG
>NZ_VRUW01000119.1:0-11439 GCF_008039475.1 Methylobacterium sp. WL12
ATAACCAACGAGTTTTTTCTTGAAAATACCTTTAATTTGAGTACAGTTAATACAAAAACATTTATACTACTACTTGCTTCACTTGAGCCTCGCTCTTTTATTTCGGGTCAAAATCTTGATCTCAAAAAGACGCTGAAAGACTCTAATAGAACCGAGTACCACCATTTAATGCCAAGAAGTTTCGTTAAGACGTCAGCACAAGATGAGCATTTCAGTGAGAATGTACTAGCGAACTTTTGCTTTCTATCTCGCGCTGACAACAGGAAACTGGGTGGTGATGCATCCTCCGTTTACAAACAAAAAATGTCGGACAACGTCAATGAAATTCTAACTTCAGCATTATGTACAGACGTTTTATTTAGTGACGACTTTCTAAAATTTTCCATTGAAAGGAATAAGATTCTATATAAAAAGGCAAGGCAATTATGCCTGATCGACGAAATTATTACTGCCGCGGAAAGGGTAAGCGATATGATGATAAAGCTTGATGTCATTTCTGCTAAGTATGGACCAGATAACCATCTAGAGATCGATGACGATCATGATAATGATGACGATAATTAGCTAAGATTATATAGGCGTTCTTGAGCTGTCGCGACCGGTAGCTCGCTGATTTGGGTAGTGTAGCGCGGCGTCCGCATCTCAAACTTCGTGCTCCACGTCCGCTTCGTCTCCAGTCCGGCGCGCGCCGATACGACGCTGCCCCGCCCGAACCGAGCGTTGCAGTCGTCCATTGCCGCTATCAGCGGTCCCGAGCGTTCGCGGTCGAGTGGGCCGATCAGGGCACGCGGGCTGCCGTCGAGCGACATCAGGTCGGCGGTGATGACGCCAGCCTTGCTGAACCGCCATGGCCGGGCGCCGGGCTCACGCCAGGTCTTCGCCACGTCGTCGCCGTAGAGCCCGCCGGCTTGGTCTCGGCCTGCCACTTGTCGAACAGGTCCGACAGGGTGATGCCGGATGCCTTCTCTTCGAACGTTGGGAACCGGTTCGCCTTCGGATCGGGCGTGTAGTCGCCGGCCGCCGCACGCTTCAAGGCCCAACCGGCATCGAGGCAGGCGTGGCTACGTTTTCTAGGAGACGAAGACGGGTCTCGCGATCCACGTAGAGCCCATGGTTCGACAGAACCCACCACGTAAGCCGGCCGCATCGATCCTCTAGCGCGGCGCGATCACCAGATGGCGGTATGGCATCGATACCTGCCGTCAGAACGGGGCCGAACAACCGGGCGGCTTCGGCTCGTTCATCGTCGGCGGAAATGGTTGGTGCTGTCGGGATTTGGCCCTCGCGTGCCGCCCGTACAAACGCCTTCCAGGCCGACCACATCTCGGGCGTACCAGGGTCGTCATCGAACTTAGCGCGCAACAGGCCATAGATCTCGCCAGCGAGCCCGACCATCTGCTTATGGGTCAGCGTCGAGCCGCCCTTCCGCACCTGATCATAAAGCCGTTCGAGATGTTCCAGCACCCGGAGTCGGCGGGCCGTTGCCACCACGTCGTCGCAGGTGTGCAACGAACCCTTGATTCGGTCGCTGAGCTTGAGGGCTAAGGTCGCCTTAGGCTCGGATCGCATCGCCGGCAATACGATGGCGACATGCGTCCCACGCAACCGTTCGACAACGTCGAGCGGAACGCGCGCTTAGAACTGCTGGATGCGGGAGTCTTTGCGGGAAGCGTGTCGCTGCATCAGCCGGATCATGTACCCCGGTAATTTACCCCGGCCCGATCCGGAAAATACAATGTTTTCAGTGATTCAACGACTTAGTTTGGCGTGGTGCCCAGGAAAGGACTCGAAGCCTCGCCGGGTAAGTGCAATAAAATCAAAGGCTTGACGGGCGCGTCGCGATCGCATGTGTAGCACGCCTGTGTGTCAGCCGGCAATGCTCAAGGCGCGAATGTTCAGCTACATCGCCACCACTGACGCCAGCGCGCAGTTCCTAAGCAGTGATAGAGAGCTAAGTGCAAACTTGGCCCTCGCCGCTTCGAGCAGCTTTCGAGCAGCTTTCGAGCACTGGCGTGGGCTCCACGATGGGTGACCGCGGCGGCGCCTAACCGAGCTTTCCAACAGCGTATCGCACGGCCGGGCCTGTACGAGGGCAACCCGGGGCTTCATCGAAGTGCGTGATCGGATCTCGCTTCCTGACGGGCGGGAGCAGCACGTTGAGGGATAGCCTTAAGGGTCCGACGATACTTCTTCCCCCTCCCCGTCGGGGTTCGATCTCTAGTCGCCCTTTGTCCCAGCGTCGTCAGGGGGCCGCCGACGAAACTGCCAGTCGTGCGTGAGCCGGTCGGACAGCCACGTCTCGACCAGGCCCCGCCACAGGGCGTCCGTTCGCGCGTCGCGCTGGACTGCCCGGCGTTCGAGCATGGCGGCGAGCTCGATCGTCGCCGTGTCAGAAAAGTACTGCAGAACCTGATCCGGGAGGGGTGAAGGCGACGATACGCCCTGGATGCCCCGCACCCCGACGTGTAGGAGCAGCGCTTGCACACGCCGGGCCTGCTCCGTCCGCCCCACCCCGGACGAGCGCATCCAATCGACCGCGATCGCCGGTGCGCCCTCGACGATCCAGGGCCAGCGGGCGACCAGTTCATCCGCCCAGTCGAGGCCGAGCCGCCTGCGGACCTCCTGCGGGGTCGGCGTCGGCGAGCCCGCCACCGCGGCGCAGACCTCGTGCAGACGGCCGGGCAGACCTCCGCCCGCAGCGGCCAGCAACGTGATCACGGCCTCGTCGCAGATCAGGCGGCGCGCAGAGCAGATCGCCCGCGCGAGCGCGGACATCTCGTCCGCCGCCAGCGATCGCACCCGGATGTCGTGGCAGCGCGAGCGGGCTGCTTCGCGCACCCGGTGCGGATCGCAGGCCAGGAGGACGAAGCCCGTGTCCGGGTTATTCTCCATCGGCTGCAGCAGCCTGTCGAACTCCTCCGCGGGGTACTCGTCGGCACGCCGGACGACAACCACGCGCCGACCCGATGTAGGTCGGTACGAGAGCTTATTGATCAAGTGTTCGGTGAGCGCACCGATCGTCACGCTCCCGCCGTCGATCTCGAAGAAATCGAAGCTCTCGCCGAACGTCCGGCACGCCTCGCACGCGTCGCACGCTGACCCGTCCGGTGCCGGCGCATCGCACAGAACCGCCTTCGCGTAGAGGCGCGCCAAGGTCCGCTTGCCGGCCCCCTGCGGACCATGGAGCAGCAGGTCCATCCCGTGATCCCGCCGCTGGACAAAGTCGCGCAACGACGCGATCGCCCGCGAGCGCCCGATCAAGGCCGCGAACGTCGAGGGCGGGAGGGCGTCCGCGTTGGCTGCCTCCGCGTCGGATGCCTGCGCTACAGGTCCGCACGCGCAGTGCTCGACCTGTCCGATCACCGCCAACGCTCCTGCGTGCAGATGCCTGACCCACCACGGGGCCTGCCGCGCGCGAAGGCCGGACGCGGCGGCGAGCCCGTCTACCAACGCATCCCGCACCGTCGCTAAGGGGTCGTCCGAATCGCCGCGGCAGCACCTGTCCAAAGTCTGCGCAATGTCCTGCCACCGACCGGACAGCGGATCGTCAGCGTCTGCGTCCGCGGTACGCGCCAGGAAGTCGCGGCCGATACCGTCGATCACGGTCACGAGCATGTCCGGTCCGCGCCGGTAGCCCTGCTTCTCCTCGCGGACGCAGCGGCTCAGATGGTTCTCCCAGGCGAGCACCAGGGCCGCCCATACGAGCATCGACCTCGTGGGACCGTCTGCGCCCGTCGGCGTGTCCAGCAGCCTGACAGTGATGCCGTAGAACTGCCGAACGAGCCGGGACGCCGTCCAGCCGCAGTCCGCTCGCCGCTCGTCGAAGGCCGAGACCAGCTCGATCAGGTCGCCAACGCGGCGGTGCGTCACGAGATTGCGCAGGTGATGCAGCGGTCGAGCGCGGCCCTGCCGCCGCCGCGCCGCGCGCGCGTCGAGCGCGCGGTCGAAGCGGTTCGTCAGTCGGTCGGTGCAGAGCAGCACGCGCTCGTCGAACGCCTGGATGAGCGCGGGTAACTCGACGCTCCTCCGGCCGTCCACCAGAGCGCCGAAGCTCTCTTTGAACCCGGGCTGGCCGAGGAAGTCGGCTCCGCGGGCGAGGTCGGTCGTCGCCTGCAGGTACCGCAGCACCGGGAGCAGGGTATGGGGAGTGACCAGGGGTTCCTCTAGCACGAGGCAGGCCCGCTCGACGGCGCCCCAGATGGGACGCTTCGTGACCGGGCTGTCGTAGTGCACGAAATGCGCACTCGGAGCGCCCTCGCCCGCCGCGAGGAGCGAAAGCGAGGTCTCGAGTCCCGCCGGCTTCAATTTTCCGATGGCGGCCCGCGACCAGTCGCATAGTACGAAACCGCCGAACAGGCCGCCTTCCGCGAACCCGGGCATCAGCGGCAGGTTGCGCGTCCCGAGTTCGCGGTCGTGCCGCTCCGCAACGCCGCGCAGGGCGGCGATCATCGACCGGCGCAGCACCCCTGACCGGTAGCGGTAGATCAGCGCGCGGTCCATCATGGCGGGACCATCGCGGTGCGCCGCGAGCAGGTAGTCGATGTCCCACACCCGACTCACCCCCGACCCCACCAGCCGCGCCAACGCCGCCGACGCGCGCGCGGATCGGCGGGCCACTGTTCCAGGCAGGCTTCCAAAGCAGCGCGGGAGGCCGTCGCGTCAGTCGAGGCCTTTCTCCACATGTCGGCGAGTTCGCGCTCGCGCTCCTCTCGCGTCGCACTCCGCTCCTCGAACTCCTCGCGTTCCCAGCCGGTGACGATCCTCGTCCAAGCCCGGTCGTCGAAGGCCGAGATGGGTTCGAGACGGTTGCGGCAGGCCGCGGCAATCGCGGGATCGGACAACAGGCCGGTGGCGCTCACCAGCGGGTGACCGAAGACCGGACCTAGCGATTTGCGCGGTTTGACCTTGAGCATCTTGCCGAGCGGACGACAGCCCGCGCTCGCCGGATCCCACACCTCAAGGTCCGGGTCGAGGCCGCCGCACAGCGTGCGCGCGCTCGTCCAGTGAAATGCCAAGGCCGCCGCCTCGTCCGCGGCCGCCGCCTCGAATAGCAATGCGCTGTCGTTCTCGATCTCAGCCCCACGCCAATCCCTCGCCCAGGCCTCGGCCCTGGCGAGGCAATCGACTTCGGTCGGCCGGAAGGGTGTGGGCCGTGGCACGTAGACGACGACACGGCCGACTAAACCCAGCGCGTCGCGCTCGAGCAGCGTCAGGCTGGCGAAGTGTTCACCGCCCCACGCCGCTGCCTGCCGCGCCAAGTCCTCAGGGAATGCCGCGATCAGGGCGATACCGTCGTCCTGGTCCCGCACCCCAAATTGCACCGGCCGGATCTCGCATGCGATGTTGAAGAAGACGCGGTGCTCCTGGATGAGGAACGAGGCGCGGTTGATGATCTGCCTGACGTCCGCCACGGTCACGAAACCAGGCGCCTCGACGTCGGCGCCGGGGCAAGGTGGAAACGCGACCGGCGGCCCGAACCCGGACGAGGCCATGACTGTCGGAAAGACGTCTCGCGCCGGGGGGTTCGGCGCTGAGGCGTGTCGATGCGGCCTGTCTCCCTCGGACGCGTCGGTGAGACCAGCGTTGACCAACCGGTGGAACAGCGCCACGCGCAAGCCCAGGGCGGTCTCGTCCGCCTCGGTCGCCGAGACCGGCCAGAACTCCAACATCCGACGCCAGGCCGGCTCTAACTCGGCGTGGCGCGCCAATCCTAAGCGCTGGCAGAAACCGTCGAGGATCGTCGTGCGTGCGCTCTCCGGGATTGCCTCGATCAGGCCGTCGACGACGACGCGCCGATACTGGATGTTGTTGTAGTACAGCGAGATAAGAAAGGCCTTGATCCAGCGTATCCGGTCCGCAGCGCTCTCACGCCAACCGAACAGCAGTTCCGTCTGCTGGGTGAGGTCGCCGTCGGCGAGCGCGCGGAAGTAGGCGACGAGCATCTCGGTCTGATCGATGTCGAAGGCGTCGCGCACCTGTCGCACGGTCAGGCGGGAGTTGCCGCGCTCGTAAACACGGTCGAGGCCCAGCAGCAAATCGCGCGGGTAGCCCTTGCGCAGGCCCGCGAGGAGCGCCAGCGCTCCGGGCTCGCAATCCACTCTTTGCTTCTCAGCGTAAAAGCGCAGGAACGTGGTCGCGGCGGGCAAAGGGAGCGGGCGGATCATTAAATCGAACAGGCGGGATCGCAAGGCTTCGCGGACCCGCTCAACCTCGGTCGTGGCGAAGAAGAACAGCACGCGGCGCGCCGGCCGCTCCACGTGATCGAGCAGGGCGTCGCAGGCCTCACGCGTCAGCACCTGCGCTTCGTCGAAGAACAAAACTCTATAGTTGAACTCGGTCTCGTCCTGATTGAGGTCTGCCGCCCAGGCTCTAACCTGGGCCAGCTCACCACCTCTCCTGCTGACGTTGTATTCGTGAAACCCGGCGATCGTTTTGCCGCGCCGCTTCTTGCAAGGTGGGCAGCGACCGCAAGGCGCCCCATCAGCACTCGGTGTCTCACACGGGCTGCACGTTATGCAGCGCTTGCAGCAAGGCGAGCCGTCCTGCTCTGGCGCTTCGCAGTTCAGGGCTCGGGCGTAGAGCCGAGCGAGGCTGGTCTTGCCCGAGCCGACGGACCCGTGCAGCAGGACGTGGCGGCCGATCTGCCCGCGCTGGATGAGGCCGGACAGGCAGGTAACGACGCTTTCCTGTCCGAACACCTCGCTGAAGCGCTCGGGCCTGTACTTGTCGGCGAACGTGCTCTCGCTCATCGATACTCGTTCCGCTGCACAGGGCTCAAGCGCCTGAATCGGGCGCTTGAGCACGTAGATCGTGTAGGCTGTGTAGAGCGTGCAGACTATGTAGATCGTGCAGGCCCTGTAGACCGTGAAAGGCATCTCGTCGCGTTTAGGCCGCCGAGCTATCGGTCGCCCGCACGCAGGGCTTCCTGGGATAAAAAACCCCGGCGCTAACACGGCGTTTCATCTTAAACGGCACCGCCGGGTCGCCGACGAGGACCGCCATGCGCCGCTCGAACTCGGTGTTCGAGATCTCCACCCCCGACTGGACGCAGAACAGCGCGCGCAGGTCGTCGGCGCCCGCACCCCAACGTTGCAAGATCTCGAGGACGGCCTCGGATTGAAGGTCGAGCGCGCGCAGCCAGTCGCGGAGCGCGTCGGGCGGCGCGGACGCCTCCTGCACCGCCGCCAGCGACGCCAGGTGAGGTAGGATCGGGGCGGGGCCGTGCCCGTCGACCGAGCGCCAGAGTAAGACGAAGTCGGTCGCAGCGATCGCGTCCCAGACCGCCTGCTCGCCACCCTTAGCTTCGGCGCCGTTGCGGAAGTGCAGCTCGGCGAAGCGGCGGTGACCAGTCGGGTCGGGGATCAGCACCGCGACGGGCTCGTTGGCCGTGCCAATTAGCGTCATGAGCTGGGGTATGCGGACGTGCAGCGAGGTAAAAAGCTTGCGACGCGCGACCGCGTCGGTCGTCAGGAAAGCCTTCAAGATACCGACGTGGCGCAACTCGAGGCGTTCCATATCGTCAACGAAGCCGACCGGAAAGCGCAGGACATCACCGCTGCGCTTGTCTGCGATGTCAGAGAGCAGCACTGGATCGGTGGCAAGCTCGTCCAGCGGGCTGAGGAAAAGGCGCACAAAGATGGTCTTGCCGCCGCCCTGCACGGGGCTGAAGATCACTGGCATGAGGTGGTGCTCAACGGGGAGCTCGAGCTGCTTACGCTTCACCTGCCAGACGAACTGCTTCAGTACGGCGACGCCGAGCGCGGGCTCGACAGCGAAGGCGGCGCTCACCAAGCGCTCCCAAGCGGCCTCGGCTTTAATCCGCTGCGTGGCGTCGAGCTGGGCCCAAACTATCGGGCGCATGACAACGTTCGCGCGTTCCTGCCGGTCCACGTGCACGATCTTGCGGATCGCGCGCGCGATGTCGGCCGCTTTGAGCTTGATCTCTTCACACTTGATTTCGAGCATCAGCTCGTCGAGGAGCTGCTGAAAGTCCCAGACCGGCTCGCGCCCCAGCCAAGCCTCGACATCGTCCGGGCCGTAGCCGCAGGTGCGTCCGGTCCCGACCCGAATCGTGCCGTTGAACAGAATGGTGATCCCGGTGTTCGCCATGAAGTTGCGCACGAAGGCCACCGGGTCGAGGACGGCCGTTGCATCGTCCGGACCACCTTTGCCGCCGCTAGAGCGATCCTGCCCGTTCTGATCCGATCTCGCCGTGGCGACGGTTTTACGGCCAAGCAGAGTGTCGTAAGCTTCCTTCACGCGCCGGAAAGCGGCCGCGGCCTCGGCGCTACCACCGTTGTGATCCGGATGATGCTGCTTGGCCTTGGCAAAGTAGGCCTCTCGGAGCTGTTCCATGGTCGCGTCTCGAGGTACGCCCAGAACGCAGCAGGCTTCGTCGTACGTCATTATGGTTATCGTTTCTGCAAGCTGGCCCGCCGCGTGGAGCAGCCGGGCGATCGATCGCCCGACGCATCCGGGCTTGACCTCAGGGTTAGCTCGGGGACTCTCGTCTCAGCCTGCGCGATGGAATTGTCGGGACGCGGACACAGGTCGCGGGGGATAGACGCGTGCGCAGAAACTACATCGGCCTCTACTGGACTCTGCCCGTGACGTGGAAGCGCTTCTACTACCTGCCGGACGATCTCGATCCCGCGGCGGCGCGCAGTACAACGATTCGTTACCAACGCGAGCGGGTCCGACGCTGGGTGGACACCGACGGCGCACCAGGTGAGCTCGTCGATCACATCCACTACATCGATGTGCGTCCAGACCGGGCGACTGACGTCGGCATCGGGTATCTCGCCTCAGTGGTGGACCAGCTTAGGAGCAAGGAGCGGACGCTCGTCTACGTTGACTTCGCGGATGGCACCCCTTGGCGCCCACAGCGAGCCCTTAAAAAGTATCTGTTTGAAAACGACCTCGACCACGAGAGCATTCAGCCCGATCGAGTGCCGCTCGATGGGAAGCCAGACTTCGACATCATCAAGCACTTCGCGGACTGGAAGCTGCGCCATGGAGAGCATCAGGAACGGCATCAGCGCGCGCTCTCGGAGTTGTTTGCTGCGGCCGCGAGCGTGCCGGCAGGGTCAAACCGCTACGCAGCGATCGCTGAGATGCTCCATGACCGTCGTGAGGGCACAACGACAGGCAAAATGTGGACGGCTGCTAACGTCGAACAGCAACTGCGCCGACATGGTCTAAAAACTTCGAGCGCGAGGAGTTTGAGCGTTGGATCTGCTATAATCGCTTAGGACTGTCCGTCGCATCATACGCAGTGATTAGACTTACGTCCGGTGCATCGATCGCGGCGCGGTGCGCCCAGCCTAAAATTCGGGCAAAGACCATCGAATGACTCACCCGGGCCGGCGCGAACCACACACGCAGGCTAAAATCGTGACCGCGTTTTTCTAGACGCAAGTGTTGTTCAACGTACGTGTCAAACATTGATCCTACCGGCAAGTAATTGCCAGTGCTCGACGCTGCTGTCCTGGATCCAATGCAGAGCAAGGCACAGCCAGTGGGGCTCACGTTGGCGGCCGTACCGTCGATACTGCGCATCCCCGAGATCTCGACGTAAGTCGTCTCAGGCTTCGGTGAAAAAGCGTCGTCACCCCGCCCCACTTACAGTGTCAGGCGCTTTTGCCGGCGATCCGCGTTCGGATCCTGCACTAAGCGCTACTCTACGCGATCAGGCACCAAAACCTATAACGCTCTGCACGTAGGCCGAAAATACCCAGGCAAGGCAGTTGAAAAAGTCTTGACTAGGATTATATTGAAAATAAGAGGATGCGAGCAACAAGCCAGCAATGGAACGATACATCAATCGAACTATGCATCAAGCCGAGCAAGCAAGCGACCAACAATCCCATTATCAATTGACAATCAGCGATACGTGCGCCCGCAGCGGGCCAATCTATCGAGTGCTGAAAGAGCTGAACGCATGCCCAAGATTAAGCCCACTCTCTCGATCCTTCCGACCGACGATGCCGATACGCGCAGGAGCATTCAGTGGCTTTTGGACAACCACGTGCCCTTCGTCCGCCACAGCCGCTACCACCTCAAGCTTGACGGGTTGAACTACTTTCTTGGCAAAGGCACGATCTTTCTCGACTCGGAGGACCAGGCCCGACCGAAGCGCGGCTTTGTCGCCTTGCAGGAACTGCTTATCAGCATGGGTCATGTTCGCAGCAGTGCTGGCGTGCAACCCACTTCGTCATTGGACGAGGACCGTAGCCATGAGATCGGCCTGTAGACCCTATCACGATCCCGACGGCGGCGTCTTCGGCAGACATCTAAACGCCAGCGCTGGGGTTTTAGCGCCGGGGGGCACCCGCAGCGCTTCCTTGAATTCAGGACTGCTGATGTGGGCTTCCATTCAAGCAGGCGCCTGCAACTCACCTCCTAGCCCGCCTTATCGTCGCGACTTGGCCGCCTTCTGGGCCGCGCACCGCTGCGCGAACACCAATGCCCGCAACTATATGGCAAGGTCGCAGCATCGCGGCGCTCCTGAGGACCCCACCGTGACGTTCGATCCAGTTCCCCCGCTCCACGCTACGATCTCGGACCTCGTCAGCTCCTCCTTCAAGGCCGGCACAGAGCCCGACTGCCACGCCTGGATAGCTTTTTGGTCCGACGTGGCCGAACAGGCTGCTACCTTCTCTCTCGAAAGTACGCCACTAGAGATCGACGATCTTCTCGACCGTATGTGGGCGCGCCTGACGATCGGTGAGCGCCCCTTCCTCGAACACCGTGCGCTTCATCGCAAGCTGCTCATCGTTGCCGGTGCCCGAGCGGACAACGAGCTCGAGTCCCTGCTGATGATGTACGGCGACTATCTCCATCCGCCACGACTGCGGGACTGGACTACTACCCTGGCCATCTTTTCGCAGATCGTCATACTTCGTGGTGCACTTAATGATAGGGAGAAGGCCGCCGCTCGCGACGCCATGGCGACTTACTTCCATCTCCTCAATCCGAATCGCGGCGTGCACTAAATCTCAAAAAACCATCTTTGTTGCGAATCGTGCCAGACTACTATGCTCTAGAATAGGATCGGGTGATGGGAGGGTGGTGCGCCGTGGTTTGTTAATGCCAGCAGATGCCGCCCTCGTCGGCCAGTCGTTTTGGTACGCTCAGCCCAATGCAACTAGTCTCAAAATGGTTGTGACCATCCGCTAGCGATAGTTGCCAAAGTCCTCAGAGCCAATAGCGGGAAAGGAACTAAATTAACTCCATCGCGAGCCAATCGGTAAACTTCTACCGCCCGCCCCGAAGCTCAGTTTGGCCGCTCCCGGCCGGTACGAGCCTTCATCCGATGACGAAAGTCCTATCCACGCCCTCCATGGCCGGAACGCCGACAGCGACACCACGCACATGGGCCGCCTCTACTGCGCCTCAACCTACGAGCCGAGGCGACGCAGACCGCCCCCCTTCATCACC
>NZ_VRUW01000011.1:0-103218 GCF_008039475.1 Methylobacterium sp. WL12
GGAACACCATACCGAGTTGGACACCGCGCTCCTGCACGAGGTGAAGAAGCCGCTCCCAGACGCCGGCACGCGACCAGCGGATGAAGATCTGGGCAGCCCGCCACCAGGGTCCCAATTCCTCGGGAATAGCTCGCCATTTGGCTCCGTTCTGATGCCGCCAAAGGATGGCCGAGAGCGTGCGCTGCAGATCCTGAGGAGGCGTTTTGGCCTTGGGCCGGCAGGCTTCAACCAGAGGCTCCAGATCAGCCCATTGCGCGTCGCTCAGCATCGTCCCTCCTCCATCAGAGAGACGAAAACGCGAGCCCAGCCAATCTGTTCAGGCGACGACAGGCCCTAGTAGTTATCATCGTTGAGATCGTCCATAGGTTGTGTCACCCCAACGGGGCGCTTCACGTCGCCAAGGAGTGGATCAAGTGAGCGGAACTCCCTGGTCAGTCATCTTAGATCCCGATCGCCTGAACGATCTTAGAAGCCTGAATATATTGGATACAACACCGGAGCAGTCGTACGACGACCTTGCTGAACTTGCACGTATCATCTGCGATACTGCAGTTGCGAACATTACCCTCGTGGCGGCTGATCGGCAGTGGTTCAAGTCACGGCTCGGCAGCGAAGTCGATGAGACGCCGGTCGAACTTTCCGTTTGTGCGTATGCGCTCGCGGAACCCGAAGCACTCGTCATCAATGATATGACACGCGATGTTAGGACCCGTGATAACGCATTGGTGACCGGCAATAAATCACTCCGCTTTTATGCCGGAGTACCATTACGTTTGGATGCGAGCTACGGGGTCGGCACCTTATGCGTTCTCGATACGAAGCCGCACGCCAAAGGCCTTACGAAAACTCAAGTCGCAGGCCTGCAAGCTTTAGGGCGACAGGCCACAATACTTTTCAACATCCGTAAATTTATGGCGCGCCAGCATCCTGACGTGCAAGGCGGCGCGAATGAGTATGAAATGCTCTTTGAGGCGGCGCATAACTTGATGTCTGCCCATGAAATAGCAAAGGGCATCCGCGACGAGATCCTCGAAAAGCTGCTTTCCAAGGGCCTGATGCATGTAGGTCGTCGCATAGCAGACGAACAAAAGGGTCAGAGCATCTACCTAAACTAATAGTAGGCGACTATTGCCACATCGCGGTCAATTCTAAGTCTAAAATCGCCGATAGTTCCATAATCGCTAAGACGGAGCGAGAAATATGTACGTGTCTCGAAGCCGATCAGAACATCTACTTCAGCGTATCGCCGAGACGTTTCATACGGATGTGTCAGGCTTGCTCGACAGCACGGATAGAATGCAGAGCCTGAGCCAAGCGGCTGAAATGCTGCACGCCTTTCGAGCTATTATTCTTCCTCAGGATCGACTTGCCTGCATCAAATTCGCGCAATCCTTCTCCTCTACCAAGCTATCGGGCAAGTGAGAAGCCGCTGAAATTCCTAAAAATGGTATCAAGGCCCTTCTTTGCCGAAGGGTCTCTTGGTCTCGATGGATGCGAACTGAGTTCGATACGGTGATGAGTGTTCATCGCCGCCCGCTTCTCACGACCACCGGCCGACGTCCAAAAGCGTAGCATCACACCTGCGAGACCGTCGCAGGTGACCCTGCCATCCTCGCCTTGATCTCATCCAGGGTGACTGGGCGCCAATCCCAGCAATCCACGCCGACGTCAAGGCTGGTCCGGGTAGCCGGCAAGCTGCCGTGGGAATGGCCGTAGACATGAAGGTCGCCGTGCCAGGCATTGGGCCACGTCACATGCTCGCAGTGGCTGGCCCAAAGGGCGACACGCTCGGGCATGCCCGGAACCTGGACGAATATCCTCTGGACGTCGACGACGGGTCCGGCCCATATGAGCCGATCTCCCAGGCCGTGGTCGTGGTTGCCCCGAACGAGGTGGATGCGTCCGTGGAGGCGAACCTGGATAGAGCCGGTGTAGTCCCAATGCGTTCCGGCATCGATTGGCGGCCCGAAGCATGAGCACGAGCCACAGGCAGGTCACCATCATGACGTCTTCGTTCGATAGCCGCGCAGATCACCTTTTTTGAAGTGGTTTGGTCGGGCCCCGTAAGTCCCTTCTACGGCCGGCTTGGGTGGATTTGAGACTGTCTGCTTTTAATTGGAATGGCATCGAAGCGGACGTTCCTGCCTGACTCCGCTGTGTTCCGTATTGATGCGCGGACCTTCGTCCCGCGTTAGCCTATCCGGTTGTTGAATGGCATCCGCGTATTCTTCGATCGGTCGTGGCTTCCCAAACAGGTAGCCCTGCATCTCTCCACAGGCCTCTTCCGCCAGGAACCGCATCTGCATTTGCGTTTCCACGCCTTCTGCAACGATGCCCATGCCAAGACTTCTGCCAAGGCTTAGGACTGCCCGCACGATGACGGCGGCTTGCGGCCCCGTCCCGAGTTGAGAGACGAAAGAGCGGTCGATCTTCAGTTTGTCGAACGGGAAGGCTTGTAGGGTTGCAAGCGATGCGTAGCCGGTTCCAAAATCGTCCAGGCTAATATGGATGCCAAAGCTCTTCAGGCGACGAAGAATACAGACAGCCTGCTCCACATTGTTGATGATAATGCTTTCCGTAACTTCCAGCTCAAGGCGGCTCGGTGACAAGCCGGTCTCGGACAGGATGCCCAAGATTACCTCTGGCAGATCTGCCTTATGGAATTGCCGAGGCGAGAGATTAACGGCGACCTTGAGGGGCTTCGACCAGAGGGCTGCTTCCGTACAAGCCCTCCGTAAGACCCACTCACCGAGCGACACGATGACCCCAGTCTCTTCTGCGAGAGGTATGAAGACACTTGGTGCAATGTTGCCACGGACCGGGTGCGTCCAACGTAAAAGAGCTTCGAAGCCGACGAGTTTTCCTGTAAGACCATCCACTTGCGGCTGATAATGCAGGCTGAGTGTATCGTTGCTCATTGCATCGCGTAGGTCGCGTTCGAGCCCCCGGCGCTCCTCGGCTTCCTCGTCCATCATCGGCGTGAAGATGCGGAATGTCCCTCGACCTTCGGCTTTCGCTCGATACAGAGCGAGATCGGCACGGCGATAAAGGCACTCGGCGTCGATGCTATGCTCCGGCGCGAGTGCGATGCCGACGCTCAGGCCAACTTTGATCCGACTCCCGTGCACCTCGAACGGTGTGTCGAAGGCGGCGATCATCCGCGAGGCCACGGCGCTCGCTTCCGGCCGGCCACCGGTCAGTAGTACCGCGAACTCATCGCCTCCAAGCCGTGCAGCCGACCCGCCGCCAACTGTAGAGGTCAGGAGGTTCGACACCATTCGTAGAAGCTGATCGCCAGCGAGATGCCCGAGCGTATCGTTCACCCCCTTGAAGCCGTCGAGATCGAGATAGAGTACGGCGCAGGAGCCCCCCTGCGTTACCAACTCGTTCAAGTGCTTTTCTAAACGGTCGTGGAAGAGGGCTCGGTTCGGGAGCCCGGTGAGAACGTCATGGTGCGCCAGGCGCGCCACTTCAGCCTCGGTCGCCTTCCGCTTCGTAATGTCCGTAAACGTCCGAACGAACCCTCCATCGAGTAACGGAACGGTGCGGACTTCGAGAATGACGCCGTTCGATCCCCTACATTCTTGAACGTGCGCCTGTTGGGGTCCCTCCGTTTGTACCCATTTCCCGGACCGGTCGGAGCGTCTGCGTTCGCGGTGCCGCAGCTGATAACGCAAGACGGATCGGTAAGTCGGCTGCATCTGCATCATCTCGCGCGGAACATTTAAGAGCGCGAGGGCGCGTTCGTTGCACACACGAACCACACCGCCGGCATCTACCATGATGAGGCCCTGATCCATGTTGTCGAGCGTGGCATCGAGGACTACCGTCTTGTTGCGGAGCGATCCTCCTTGCTGGGTCAGCACAGCGTTCATCGTCCGAAGGTGATCCAACATGAGGGTGAGAACTGCAAATGTCAGGATAACCAACATCATCACTGCGATGCCGGCAGCTAGGACGCCACGTGCGAGACCAAGATCGGGGGTCGACAAAGACGGATCTGGAGTGATGTGAACGGCTGCCATCGCCATGAAATGAAGGGCCGCGATGGCAAACGTTAGGATCGTTGCAGCCTGAATGCGCGAACGAGTCCCCGTACGCTGAGTGTGCAGCGCCAAGCCGGCCGCGGACAGCGCACAGCCCGTCGACATAGCCGCGACGACCAACGTCGGGTCCCACGACAAATGACCGGGCAACATCATCCCCGCAATGCCGAGGAAGTGCATGCCCCCGACCCCAAGACCGAAGAGCAGGCCACCAGCGATGCCCGACCACCACACCCGCGTGGCTCTCGCGATGAGCAGCGCGCAGAGGGAAGCAGCGATCGAAACGATCAGGGACAGGAGCGTCGTGAGCGGTTCATAGCCGATGACGACGCCGGGATCGTAGCCGAGCATGCCGATAAAATGGGTGCTCCAGACGCCAGCACCGATCGAGAAACTAGCGGCCAGGAGCCAAACCAGCGCTCGTCCCTTCGGCTGGGTCTGGACCCGCTGTTCGATCTGTAGGCCTGCGTAGCAGGAAATCCAGCAGACGCAGGCTGCCAGTGGCACGACCCAGGCGGTGTGTTCCTCGGTCAGACAAACGAACGCGCGGAACATCGTAACGCCTCACCATGCAGCAACCGCAGGCAGCATGGTGAAATTAAATGAACCAGTGGTTGCATTTGCGGTCCTCAGTTTAGGGACCGCGATGTTTCCGGGCTGAGGTCACGGGTGCGGCCAGCGCCCCAGATGATAACGGCGGTGATCGCATCGCAGAATATGCGGCCAGAAGGGGTGGATTTGTTTTGGGCCGCTTCCGTGCGGTGGAGACGCCAGCGCGCACTGTAGGAATCCGCCCGTTCGAGCGCCACCTCTGCCATTCGAAGCGCGAATTAAGCGACCGACGTTCTACTCGGTCACACTGATCTGCACCCGGTGCCAGCAGGTGCAGAGGTAGCCTTTGTAGTTCCAGATGTCGTCCGGCAGCGCCGGCTGCGTCTGGCCGGCCACGTCCCAAGCGCGAACGGCGAGTTCATGCTCACCTGGAGGCAGATCGAGTTCCACGCTCCAGAACGTCCAGGCGAACGGCGCATACGGCTCGTGCTGCAGATAAGCTTGCATCCAGCTCCGGCCTCCGTTCCCGGAGACATCGACGCGCACGATGGCCCGGTCGCCGGCCACCGCGTAGCCGCGAATGCTGTTCCGTCCGGCCTTGAGGGTAGCTCCGCGTTCCGGCTCGCAGATCGCTGCGTTAAGCGGCATCGTGTCGATTGTGTGCCCCTGGGCCCTGTCCGCCGTCTCTGCGGTCACGTCGGATGGGTACAGCTTGTAATCGTCCGCCTGGATCGGGTTATCGGACGGGTGGTCCTGCACGACGAGGCGCCGGAGCCATTTCGGGCTGCGCACGCCCGCAAAGCCCGGCACGACGGCGCGGACCGGGAAGCCGTGCTCGGGCAGCAAGGCTTCACCGTTCATGGCGTAGGCCAACAGGGTTTCCGGTGCCATCGCCTTGCCGAGGGGGATCGAGGCTCCGTACGGACGGCCTTCCACCATGTCGTGGCTCTCGAAGGCTACGTGGAGATCCGCGGCATCCGCGACACCCGCCTCACGCAGGATGTCGCCGAGGCGAGCCCCGGTCCAAGCGGCCGTCCCGATGGCACCGGCATCCCACGGATCGCCCGATACCGGGGCAACCGCACGCATGTCGGCGCGACGATTGCCGGCACATTGCATCGTTGCCGTGACCATGGCTTTCGGAAAACGGGTCCGCAGGTCGTGCAGCGAAAGTTCCAGCGTGACTCCGGCCCCGCCATCGACGTTTAGGCGCCAGGTTTCCGGGTCGAGGTCCGGTACATCGCCGTGCGAGCGGACATAGAAGTCTTCCGCTGGTGTCCGGTAGGAGGCGCGCAGCCGGCCCAGAGGCGGTTCGGCATTGTAGGGCTGATCGCCATGAACGATCAGGCAAGCCTTTCGCTCGGATAGGCTCAACATCGGGGCTCCCGTTCGGATGAGGGCACGGGGGTGAACGCGCCGATGGCGCTAAGGCTCAATCGATGCACAGAAGACCGCCGGGGCGAAGCTGCCGAACGGTCGATGAACGGCTGCTTCGGACGCGGCGAAGGTGGTCCATCCGGATGGCATGGGTCGAGAGCAGCATGCCTGCTTACGGACGGTTGTGTATAGAAGCCGACGTCGCCCTCAGCCCTGCGAGTGATCCAGTTCAGACTTGGAGCCAAACCTCGCGCGGGTCGGCGTCGAGTGCGAGGCAAGCGCCATACAGGCGACCCTTTGGTAAGGACGTTGTGGCCGCCGGCCGCGGCGATCTCGAGCGCGCGCTTGGCGCCCTCCTGGCCCTTGATGTCGCGGAGGTCCGGCAGGGGCGGGCCCGGGGCGGCGACCGCGGGGACCGGCCGGGCCATGACCTGCGTGCCCTTGAAGTGGTTGGCGAGCTGGATGAGCGAGCGCGGCGCCAGCACGTCGAGGTCGCCGCCGGCCCAGGCCGCCTCCGGCCCGGTCGCGGCGGGGCAGATCAGCCCGAGGCCGCGTGCACTCGCCGCCATCGCCGCCGGCAGCACGCCGTTGACCGGGGTGATCGTGCCGTCGAGCGCGAGCTCGCCCAGCACGCAGTACCCGGCGAGCGCGTCGGCCGGCAGCGCGCCGATCGCCGCCATGACGCCGAGCGCGATCGGCAGGTCGTAGTGCGAGCCCTCCTTCGGCAGGTCGGCAGGCGCGAGGTTCACGGTGATGCGCTTGGCCGGCATCGCCAGCCCGGAGGCGATCAGCGCACCGCGCACCCGCTCGCGCGACTCGCCCACCGCCTTGTCGGGCAGGCCGACCACATTGAAGTGGACCGCGCCGGGGATGATCTGCACCTGGACGTCGACGGCACGTGCCTCGATGCCCTCGAAGGCGACGGTGGCGACGCGGGTGACCATGCGGGAGGGGGCCTTCGGCTCGACGGAAAGTAAGCCTAGGCGGCCATCCCTAGCCTGACAACCTCAGGAACCGGTTCAGGAACCGGCTCCTTGCGCGGCTGTTCTCTGCCGGTCGACAACCACAAACGGAAACCGCCATGCGCCTGACATCCACCGCCCTCGCCCTCGTCTTCGCCGCCGGCCTGACCGGTGCCGCTCAGGCCGACGAGAAGCTGCCGCCGGACCAGCAGGCCAAGGTCGAGGCCATGCTCCGCCAAGAAGGCTTCACCAAGTGGAAGGAGATCGAGCTCGACGACGGCATGATCGAGGTCGACGACGCCGTCGACGGCTCGGGCAAGCAGTTCGACCTCAAGCTCGATCCGAAGACGATGGCCATCGTCAAGCGCAAGGCCGAGTAGCGCAAGGCCGAGTAACGGGAGGGACGAAGCGGGCGCCGTGCGGCTCTGCCGACCGGCGCCCGATAGGCGGAAATCCGACGCTTGGTACCCATAGCCAAACGTCCGACAACGACCCTCAGCAGCCCTCCAGACCCCTTCGATCGACGACCGCATTCGGCGACACAGCGGTCGTTCGAAGTCCCGATGACGGCAGAGCGCTGGTCGGAGGGGGCTCGACCAGCGCACCAATCCCGGAATGCCGATGGTCGATCAGGCCCGGTCGTCCAACTCCGGCACACCGCTCTGACGGTCGGCATAGGCGGCGAGGAAGGTCGGCCGCTGCTGCCAGCGCTTCCAGAATGCGTCGATGTGCTCGAAGCGCTCGTCCAGCGGCGTGGCGTTCACGGGGAATTTCGAGAAGGCGATCGCGGTCGCCATCGTGATGTCCGAGAAAGTCGGCGCTTCGCCGCCGAGCAGCCATTCGCGCCCGTCCGACAGGTGCTGGTTCACCAAGCTCGCATGGGCCAGCGCTTCCTTGCGGCAATGCTCGCCCCAGGCCGGGTTGCTGGTGAGTTCGAGCTTTGGCCCCAGCCCCTGATGCAGGACGTGGAACGCGGTCACGATCCGGTAGAGGATGTGGACCCAGATGCGGTTGTCCCACATGGTGTCGAGGCCCTGCTCAAGGGGGCTATCACCCATGATCCGCCGACCGGGGAAGGCCTGATCGAGGTACCGGACGATGGCCGCCGTCTCCGAGATGACGCTTCCGTCCTCGAGTTTCAGCGTCGGCGTCTCGCCCCACGGGTTCATCTTCAGATGCCGCCACTGCCGCTGCTCGCCGACCGGCGACATGTCGTAGACGCGCTCGTCGAACCGATCCGCGATGCCCTTCTCGTGCAGGAAGATGCGCAGGCGCTGTGGGTTGGGGAACGCCGAGGGCGAGGTGAAAAGCTGGAGCTTGGAGGCGGTTTGGCTGGTCATCTGACTCTCTCTGTCTGTCAGTAGGCAGACGAATCACTAGGCCTTCCTTTCCGAGCGGTCAACGCCTATCTGCCAACAGGCAGGTGATTTTCTTGCGGAGGATGGGCGCGATGAGTTCGGGGTATAAGGAAGCGATCCTTGCCGCTGCGAAGCGAACCGCCATGGCGCACGGCTACAGCGGATTGAATTTCCGCGACTTGGCAGCCGAGGTCGGGATCAAGGCCGCAAGCGTCTACTATCACTTCCCCGGCAAGGCCGAACTCGGAGCGGCGGTCGCGAAGCGTTATTGGGAAGACATCGCCACCGATCTCGAAGCCATCTCGGACGAAGCGGCCGACCCACTGGACGGACTGCGTCGGTATCCTGAGATTTTCCGGGTGTCTTTGCAGAACGACAACCGCATGTGCTTGTCCAGCTTCATGACGGCGGAATACGATGATCTACCCGATACCGTGAAACACGAGGTGCGCGCATTCGCCGACGTCAACGTCGCGTGGTTGAGCAAGTTGTTGACGGCGGCGAGTGTCGTGAAGGCGGCGGACAGCGAAGGCCGGGCTCGCGCCATCTACGCGGCCGTCGCGGGTGCTCAACTCATGGCGCGGGGCCGCGCCGATCTTCCGCTGTTCGACACCCTGATCGACAACTATCGCGCGGCCGGCCTCTTGCCTGCGTAGTTGTCCATCCATTCTCGAAGAAAGCCCGCTCTGGATCGCGAAATAGGCGTTCAATGCTTAGTCTCTGAGTTACCGCTTTCCACTCAAATCCCGTCGTAAGCCCTCATCCACCAGACGGGCTCGGGGCAGACCTCCCGATCTTCTGCAATGGGCCGAAGACGAACCCGCGGTGTCGCTCCCCCCGTCAGAGTGTGACCTTCACCGAACGGGCGCCGCCCGGCGTTCGGCGAAGGCCTCGGCGACGGCGCGGATCACCTCGGCCGCGCGTTCCGCCCCGGCGCGATCCACGTCGAGGTGGGTGGTGACGCGGATCTGGCTGCCGATGGCGCGGATGCGGACGTCGTGCGCGAGGCAGGCCTCGGCGAAGGCCGGGGCGGTGACGCCGAGGCCGGAGACGCCGAAGCACAGGATGTTCGATTGCCCCGCGCTCGGGTCGAAGCTCAAGCCCGGCGCGTCGGCGATCGCGTCGTGGATCAGCCGGATGTGCGCGTTGTCGGTGCTCAACTGCGCGACGTGGTGGTCGAGGGCGTAGAGGCCGGCGGCGGCGACCACGCCGGATTGGCGCATGGCGCCGCCGAGCCGGTACTTCCAGCGCCAGGCCTCGACGACGAAGTCGCGGGAGCCGCACAGAACCGCGCCGACCGGGCAGCCGAGGCCCTTGCTGAGGTCGAGCCAGACGCTGTCGAACCCTTGCGCGTAGTCCTTCGCCGCGATTCCGGTGGCGGCCACCGCGTTGAGCAGGCGGGCGCCGTCGATATGCGCCTTCAGGCCGTGGGCGCGGGCGATGTCGCGGATCGCCCGCATGTCGGCCAGCGCCCAGACCGAGCCGCCCGAGAAGCTGGTGGTCTGCTCGATGGAAACGAGGGCGGTGCGCGGCGCCGTGCGGGCCGGCGGCCGGATCGCCGCCGCGAACGCCTCGGGCGTGTAGAGTCCCGCCGGCGTCGGCAGCGCCTTCACCGACACGCCGCCGATCGCGGCCGAGCCTGCGGCCTCGGTGTTGTAGATGTGGGACTGGTCGTCGACCACGATCTCGTCGCCGGCCCGGGTCTGAACCAGGATCGAGACGAGGTTGCACATCGTGCCGGACGGCATGAACACCCCGTCCTCCTGGCCGAGCAGGGCGGCGACCCGGTCGCAGAGCGCCCGCGTCGTCGGGTCGGAATCGGACTGCTCGTCGCCGACCACCGCGCGCGCCATCGCCTCGCGCATGCCCGGCGTCGGCCGCGTCTGGGTGTCGCTGTAGAGATCGATCGTCACGGGCAGGCTTGCCTCCGGTCGGCGTTGCGGCGCCATAGTGCATGGTCGCGCGGTCCCGCGAAAGCGCGGCAGGCACGCTTTCCATCAAAATGAATTTTGAATACGTTTAGCGGAGGCGACCGGAATCGGGCGTCGGGAGGGCTGAGCAGGTGGCGGTCGAGACGGCGCCCCAGGGTGCGAGACAGGACGCGCGGCAAGAGACGCGGCAAGGCGAACGGCAAGGCGCACAGCAAGGCGCGCGCGTCGCCGGGCGGAACGGCGCCGGCCTGGCGCGGCGGCTGGCGGAGGCGTTGCAGGGCGAGGCCCGTTTCGACGCCTTTACGCGCGGGCGCTACGCGACGGACGCCTCGATCTACCAGATCATGCCGGCCGGCGTGGTGCTGCCGAAGAGCGCCGCCGACATCGCCGCGACCCTGACGATCGCCGCCGAGCATGGGGTGCCGGTGATCATGCGGGGCGGCGGCACCTCGCAGAACGGGCAGCCGATCGGCTCGGGGCTGGTGGTCGACTGCTCGCGCCACTTTAACGGCATCCGCGCCTACGACGCGCAGGCCGGCACCGTCACCGTCGAGCCGGGCATGGTGCTGGAGCGCCTGAACACCCGCGTGAAGGCCGACGGCTGGTTCTTCCCGGTGGAGCCCTCGACGGCGACCCGCTGCACCATCGGCGGCATGGCCGGCAACAATTCCTGCGGCGCCCGCTCTCTGCGCTTTGGCAAGATGAGCGACAACGTGCTCGGCCTGGAGGCGCTGTTCCACGATGCGGAAGCCTTCGGCTTCGGGCTGACGGGCAACGAATCCGGCGGCGTCACCGGCTCGGCCCACGCCGAAGACCTCGCGCGCCGCATGATGGCGCTCGCCGAGTCGGAGCGCGCGGAAATCCTGGCGAAGTATCCGAAGGTCCAGCGCCGGGTCGGCGGCTACAACCTCGACGCGCTGATCGAGGCGCGGCCGAACCTCGCCCACCTGCTGGTCGGCTCGGAGGGGACGCTGGCGGCGACGACCTCGGTGACGCTGCAGCTGTCCCGGCTGCCGGCGCACCGGGTGATGGGGGTGTGCCACTTCCCGTCGTTCCACTCCGCGATGGAGACCACGCGCCACATCGTCGACCTCGACCCGGTGGCGGTGGAGCTCGTCGACAACAACGTGCTGGTGCTCGGCGCCGACATCCCGCTGTTTCGCGCGACGCTGGCCGACATCACCCGCGGCACGCCGAACTGCCTGCTGCTCGCCGAGTTCGCCGGCGAGGACCTCGCCGCGCTCGAGCGCGACCTCAAGCGCCTCGACGCCTGCATGGCCGACCACGGCTTCCCCGACGCGGTGGTCGAGATCCACGAGCCGTCGCGCCAGAAGTCGGTCTGGGAGGTGCGCGAAGCCTGCCTCAACATCATGATGTCGATGAAGGGGGACGCTAAGCCGGTCTCGTTCATCGAGGATTGCGCGGTGCCCCTCGAGCACCTGGCCGACTACACCGACGCCGTCACCGACGTGTTCACGAAGCACGGCACGCGCGGAACCTGGTACGCCCACGCCTCCGTCGGCTGCCTGCACGTCCGCCCGATCCTCGACATGAAGCTCGGCGGCGACGTCGCCAAGATGCGCGCCATCGCGGAGGAGACCTCCGAGCTGGTGCGCCGGTTCAAGGGCTCGTATTCCGGCGAGCACGGCGACGGCATCTCGCGCTCGGAATACATCGCGCCGCTGTTCGGGCCGCGCCTCGCCCGCGCCTTCGAGACCGTGAAGGACGCGTTCGACCCCGAGAACCGCCTGAACCCGGGCAAGATCGTGCGCCCGCTGTCGATGGACGACCGCGCGCTGATGCGGTTCGGGTCGGACTACCAGGTGGTCGCGCCGCGCGAGACCGCGCTCGACTGGCCCGAGGCCGGCGGCTTCGGCGGCGCCGTGGAGATGTGCAACAACAACGGCACCTGCCGGAAGCTCGCGGGCGGAGCGATGTGCCCGTCCTACCGCGTCACCCGCGAAGAGCAGCACCTGACGCGGGGCCGGGCGAACTCCCTGCGGCTGGCGATCTCGGGCCAGCTCGGCAAGGACGCGTTCACGTCGCCTGAGATGAAGCGCACGATGGACCTGTGCGTCTCGTGCAAGGCGTGCCGCCGCGAATGCCCGACCGGCGTCGACATGGCGCGGATGAAGGTCGAGTTCCTGCATCATTACCACGCCCGCCACGGCCTGCCGCTGAAGGACCGGCTGATCGGCGCGATGCCGCATTACGCCGGCGTCGCTGCGCGGCTGGCGCCGCTGCTGAACCTGCGCGACCGGGTGCCGGCGCTGGCGCGGATGTCCGAGCGCGTCGCGGGCCTCTCGGCGCGGCGCACGCTGCCGCGCTGGCGCCGTCCCTGGACGGAGGCCGGCGAGCCGGCCCACCCGCAGGACGTGGTGGGCGAGCACCGCGACGTGATCCTGTTCGGCGACACCTTCAACCGCGCCTTCGAGCGCGAGAACCTGGAGGCGGCCGAGCGGGTGCTCGCCGCCGCCGGCTACCGGCTGCACCGCGTCTTCCCGACGAAGGGCAAGCGCCCGCTCTGCTGCGGGCGGACGTGGCTCGCCTCGGGCCAGACCGACCGGGCGCGCGCCGAGGCGCGCCGGACCCTCGACGCGCTGCTGCCCTTCGTCCGAGCCGGCGCCCGCGTGGTCGGGCTCGAACCGTCCTGCCTCCTCACCTTCCGCGACGAGTTCGTCGCCCTGCTGCCCGGGACGGACGCGAACCTGCTGGCCAAGCAGAGCCTGCTGATCGAGGAACTGCTCGCCGCCGACCTCAAGGCCGGGCTGATCGCGCCCGACTTCGCCGACCAGGGCGGCCGCGTCGCGCACCTGCACGGCCATTGCCACCAGAAGTCCTTCGGCGCGATGGGCGCGGTGGAGAGCGTGCTGCGCAGCGTGCCGGGGCTCGACGTCCGGCCGATCGAATCGAGCTGTTGCGGCATGGCCGGCGCCTTCGGCTACGGGCCTGAGACGGTCGACACCTCGCTGGCGATGGCCGAGCTGTCGCTGTTTCCGGCGTTGCGCAAGGCCGGCCCCGACGACCTCGTCGTCGCCGACGGCACCAGCTGCCGCCACCAGATCCACGACGGGCTCGGGATGACGGCGGAACATGTGGTCAGGGTCCTCGACCGGGCCCTGGCGCCTCGACACTGATTTGGGAGGCGCCTAAACAGGGTCGGCCTCCTGCTCGGCAGCGATGAGCATCGAACGCATGAAATCGACCGCATGAACAAGATCGATCCCGGGCTCGGCATCAGTCGACGTTATCTTCACGACGAGGTGGCGGACCGGATTCGTGCGCTGATCCAATCCGGCGAGATGGAGCCGAAGGCCCGCGTCAACGAGGGCGAGCTGACCGAACGCTTCGGCATCTCGCGCACACCCCTTCGCGAGGCGATCAAGATCCTCGCCACCGAAGGCCACCTCGAACTGCTGCCGAACCGCGGCGCCCGCGTCGCCAGCCTCTCGCAGGTCGAGATCGAGGAGATGATGGAGGTCATCGCCGGCCTCGAGGCGACGGCCGCCGACCTCGCCTGCCGCACCGTAACGGACGACGAGGTCGCCGCGATCCAAGCCGACCACGACGCGATGGTGGCGATGTGGAAGGCGTCCGACGAGGCCGGGTACTTCCGCCTCAACCGCCAGATCCACGAGGCGATCATGGCGGCGAGCCGCAACGCGACGCTGTCGGGGATCTACCGCAGCCTGTCGGGCCGCATCCAGCGCTCGCGCTACTCCGCCCACCAGACGCCCGAGCAGTGGACCCGGGCGATCGAGGAGCACGAGCGGATGGTGCAGCTCCTGCGCGGCCGCGACGGCCCCGCGCTCTCGCACCTGATGCGCGAGCATATCCGCGGCAAGAAGCCGGTCATCGCCGCCAACTTCGGCGACGCCGCCGCCGACCTGCCGGCGGACGCCGCCGGCTGACGATCAGTCGACGCGCCGCGTCTCGAACCAGAACGAGGCGCCGGGCAGGCCGGTGTCGTTCGGGTAGTGGAACGGGATTTCGAGGCCGCCGTCCGGCGCCGCGAACACGCGCTTCACCCGCGCCGCGAATTCCGGATCCTGGCACAGGTAGGTGACCGGCGCTGTCACCCGGAACGGCGGCCTTCCGCACATCAGCATCGCGGCGAGCAGGTACTGCTCGTTGTAGAGCCGGTGGTTCCAGGCGGTCGGGTAGTCGTCGGGAATGAAGATGTCGTGGATCTGCACGATCACGCCGGGCACCAGGCGCGGAAGGATCTCGAAGAAGAACACCACCACGTCCGAGTTGGCGAAGGCCCGGTGCGACCCGTCGAAGAACAGGACGTCGCCGGCCTGCAGCGTGTCGAACACCGTGAGGTCGCAGTCTTCGAGCGGCTGGCGGATCACCGCGTCGCAGATCCGGTCGATGTGCCGGCGCGGGTTGGGATCGATCGAGGTCATCCGGGTCGGGAGCGACAGCCGCTCCACCGTGCGGCGCGCGAAGCAGGTCGAGGTGCCCGAACCGATCTCGACGTAGCGGGCCGGCCGCTTCCAGGCGAGGAAGGTCATGAGCGCGGCGGCGTCCAGCGCCGTGAACCAGGTGTTGTTCCAGCACGGCGCGGTCGGGTCCGCAGGGTCGGGCGGGTGGGCGACGCCGTGGATCAGCGCAGCGTGATCCTCGAGCGCGGATACGAAGCGCGCGTAGTCCGGCCGCCCCTGGTCGAGCACCGCCCGCAGCCGGCTGTGCGGCGGCGTCTGCGGCTGCCAGCGCGCTTGCGGCATGACCGGATAGTAGTCGTGGACGGTGTGGCTCCACCGGAACGGATCGGTGCTCGCGCGGAAGATGTCGAGGCCGGCCTTCCGACCCGCGCTTTGAACCAACTGTTTGAGCATCGACGCCTCCGACCGGCCCATCCCGACGAGGCGGATCGTAGCAGCAAATACAATCTTGGGTTGAGTTGTTCTGCGTAGCGCTTTGCACCGATTGCAAACGCGGTGAACGGGATTCCCGCCTCAGGCGGCGTCGCCGAGCGAGCGCAGGCCGGCGACGAGGTCCGAGAAGCGGTCGCCCTGCACCACCACGTGCGTGCGCAGGCGTTCGCCCGCCGCCGCGTCGTCGCCGGCGAGGATCGCCGCGACGATGCCGGCATGTTCCGCCAGCGACTGGCCGAGGCGGTGGCGCGTCCGCAGCTGCAGGCGGCGATAGGGGGCCAGCCGCCGGCTCAGCAGGCGGGCCTGCTCGGCGAGGAACGCGTTGCGGCAGGCGCCGTAGACCACGGCGTGAAACACTTGGTTCTCGGCGTAGTAGCCCTCGGTGTCGCCGGCCGCCGCCGACGCCTCGCAGGCCGCGAGCGCCGCCTTCAGCGCCGCCTCGTGGTCGGGGGTCAGGCGCCGCGCGGCGAAGCGCCCGCAGGCCGCCTCCAGTTCCGCCATGGTCTCGAACATCGCCAGCAGGTGCTGCGGCTCCGGCGCGCTGACGATCGTGCCCTTGCGCGGCTTGGTCTCGACGAGCCCGGTGACGGCCAGCTGCAGCAGCGCCTCGCGGATCGGCGTGCGCGACACCCCGAACCGCTCGGCGAGCATCACCTCGTCGAGGCGCGCGCCGACGGCAAGATGGCCAGCAACGATCTCATCCTCGATGGTCTGCCGCAGGCGCTGTGCCTGGCTCATCGCTGGACGCCTCCCGATCGTGACGATTCCCGAGAACTCATTATGCAGGGGCGTTGACAAAATATACAAGAGCTCGTTCAATATATACCAAGCGTTGCATTCACTATATTGTGCAGCGCAAAAACAAGACAGTCGCGATTGTGCGACGCGGGAGAAACAGCATGACGCCGACCCGACGCGCCCTCCTCGCCGGCGGCCTCGCCGCACCCGCCCTCCTGCACTTCGGCCGCGGCGCCGCCCAGGCCGCGACGGTGCTGAAGCTCTCCCACCAGTTCCCCGGCGGCACCATCGACGAAGGCGACTTCCGCGATCGCATGTGCCGCAAGCTCGCCAAGGCGGTCGGCGAGCGCTCGAAGGGCGCGCTCGAGGTGCAGGTCTATCCCGGCTCGTCGCTGATGAAGACCAACGCCCAGTTCGGCGCGATGCGCAAAGGCGCGCTCGACATGTCGCTCTACCCCTCGCCCTACGCCGGCGGCGAGATCCCCGAGTTGAACATCGGCCTGATGCCGGGGCTCGTGACCTCCTACGCGCAGGGCGTCGCCTGGAAGGCGGCTCCGGTCGGCCGCAAGCTCACCGAGATCCTCGACGCCAAGGGCATCGTCCTGGTCTCCTGGGTCTGGCAGGCGGGCGGCGTCGCCAGCCGCGAGCGCCCGCTCTACGCGCCGGCCGACGCCAAGGGCCTCAAGGTCCGCGGCGGCTCGCGCGAGATGGACCTGATGATGAAGCAGGCGGGCGCGGCCACCCTCTCGATCCCGTCGAGCGAATCCTACGCGGCGATGCAGACCGGCGCGTGCGACGCGGTCATCACCTCCTCCACCAGCCTGATCTCGTTCCGCCTGGAGGAGCTGTCGAAGGCGCTGACCTCGGGGCGCGAGCGCTCCTACTGGTTCATGCTCGAGCCGATCATGATGTCGAAAGCGATCTTCAGCGGGCTGCCGAAGGACCAGCAGGACCTGATCATGGCGGTCGGCGCCGAGCTCGAATCCTTCGGACAGGACGGCGCCAAGGCCGACGACACCCATGTCGAGCAGGTCTTCTCGAAGGCCGGCGCCAAGGTGCAGAACCTCGACGAGAAGACCATGGGGCAGTGGCGCGACATCGCCCGCGACACGGCGTGGAAGGACTACGCGGCCAAGAACGCGCAGTGCGCCGAGCTCCTCAAGCTGGCGGAGCAGGTCGCGTGAGCCACGCCTTCGACGCGGCCTCGGCCGCCTCCGAGAAGGCGGTCGCCGAGCCCCGGATCCCCGGCGCGCTCGGCGTCATGGACCGGGCGATGAAGCGCCTGAACGGGGTGATCATGGTGTTCGGCGGGCTCGCGCTCGTCGGCGCCTGCCTCGTGCTGAGCTACAGCGTGGTGATCCGCTACGTCCTGCACGAGCCGACCGACTGGCAGGACGAGATGGCGGTGTTCCTGATCGTCGGCGCGACCTTCTTCTCGGCCGCCGCCGTCCAGGCCAAGCGCGGCCACGTGGCGATCGAGGCGCTGACCGGGTTCCTGTCGCCGAAGGTCAACCGCGCCCGCCTGTTGATGGCGGACATGATCAGCTTCGTCTTCGTGGTGTTCTTCGCCTGGAAGAGCTGGACGCTGTTCCACGAGGCTTACGTCGACGGGCAGGTCTCGCAATCGAGCTGGGGCCCGCCGCTGGCGATCCCCTACGCCCTGATGGCGGTCGGCATGAGCCTGCTCGGCATCCAGTTCGCCGTGCAGATCGTCCAGGCCCTCACCTACGGTCCGAACTCCGCCGGCTGGGTCGCCCCGAAGGTCGGCCTCGGCGCCGACCTGAACAAAGACATGCACGGACGGCCGGACGTGACCCCGCGGGGCACGGACCCGATGGGCGACACCGTCGACACCGCGAGGATCACCCGATGAGCACCGCCGCGATCGGCTTCCTCTATGCCGGGGCGACCCTCTCGGCGATGCTGGCCGGCATCCCCATCGCCTTCGCGCTCGGCTTCGTCGCGCTGGCGTTCATGTTCGTCTTCATGCCGGCGGCCTCGCTCGATACCGTGGCGCAGAACGTCTACGAGGAGATGGCCTCGATCACCCTGCTCTCGATCCCGCTCTTCATCCTGAAGGGCGCGGCGATCGGGCGCTCGAAGGCGGGCCAGGACCTCTACTCGGCCATGCACGCCTGGATGCACCGCATCCCGGGGGGGCTGGGCATCGCCAACGTCTTCGCCTGCGCGCTGTTCGCCGCGATGGCGGGGTCCTCGCCCGCCACCTGCTCGGCCATCGGCTCGGCCGGCATCCCGGAGATGCGCAAGCGCGGCTACTCGCCGGGCTTCGCCGCCGGCATCATCGCGGCCGGCGGGACGCTCGGCATCCTGCTGCCGCCCTCGATCACCATGATCCTCTACGCGGTGGCCGCCGAGCAGTCGCTCGGGCGCCTGTTCCTGGCCGGCATCGGGCCGGGGCTGCTGCTGGTCGGGCTGTTCGCGGCCTGGGCGGTGTTCCGCTTCCGCGCCGAGTACGCCACCGCGAAGGCCGCCTACGAGCGCGGCGGCGTTCAGTCGCCGATCCTGGCGGACGACACCTACAGCATGCGCCAGCGCTTCGAGACGCTGCCGCGGGTGCTGCCCTTCGTGGTGCTGCTCACCGGCGTGATGGTCGCGCTCTACGGCGGCTACGCCACGCCCTCCGAGACGGCCGGCCTCGGCGGCCTGCTGGCACTCGGCCTGATCGCGGTGATCTACGGCGTCTGGCGCCCGAAGGACGTCAGCCCGATCCTCACCGCGACGCTGCGCGAGTCGACCATGCTGATGCTGATCATCGGCATGTCGCTGCTCTACGCCTACGTGATGAGCTACCTGCACATCTCGCAGTCGGCGGCCGCCGCGATCGTGGCGATGCAGCTTTCCCCCTGGGTGCTGCTGGTGACGATCCTCGGGCTGGTGATCGGGCTCGGCTTCTTCCTGCCGCCGGTCTCGATCATCCTGATGACCGCGCCGATCATCCTGCCGCCGCTGAAGGCCGCGGGCTTCGACCTCGTCTGGTTCGGCGTGGTGATGACCATCACCATGGAGATGGGCCTGATCCACCCGCCGGTGGGCTTGAACATCTTCGTCATCAAGAACATCGCCCCCGACATCCCGCTCTCGGACATCATCTGGGGGACGCTCCCCTTCGTGGTGCTGATGGCGGTGGCGATCCTGATCCTGTGCCTCGTGCCGGGCATCGCCCTGTGGCTGCCCGACCTGCTGCTGCCGTCCACGCGGTAGCGCGCCCCTCCTCCCCTCTCCCCGCGGGCGGGGAGAGGCCCGGCTGCACCCCGTCGTGCAACCGGGGGAGCGGAGGCGTAGCCGAAGCGGTGGTGAGGGCGGTCGTGCGAGGTGGAAGGTGTCAGGCGTGGCGCAGGGAAAGGGCGCCCCTTCGCGCCGCTACCGCCCCTGCCAATCCGGCGCGCGCTTGCCCAAGAACGCTTCCATGCCCTCGCGAAAATCGCGGCTCATGTAGCAGCTGAGGATCAGGTCGTCGCCGGGCTGCGGCTCGCCCTCGGGGGCGGTGGCCTCTTCGGCGAGCCGGCGCAGGCCTTCCTTGGTGGCCTGCATCGTCAGGGGCGCGTGGCCGGCGACCAGCGTCGCCAGCTCGGTCGCGCGCGCGGCGAGCGCTGCGGCGTCCGCCACCACCTCGCCGACGAGGCCGATGGTCAGCGCCTCCTCGGCGCCGACGAGGCGGGCGGTGAAGATGATGTCCTTCACCCGCGCCGGGCCGATCAGGTCGGACAGCCGCTTGAGGTTGCCCTGAGACAGGCAGTTTCCGAGCGTGCGGGCGATCGGGAAGCCGAAGCGTGCGTCGCGCGTGGCGACGCGCAGGTCGCAGGCGGCGGCGATCGCCGCCCCTCCCCCCGTGCAGGCGCCCGCGATGGCGGCGATGGTCGGCACCCGCATCCGCTCCAGCGTGCCGAGCACCCGGTCCATGAAGCGCTCGTAGCCCAGCGCATCCTCCGCGGTCTCGAAGCTGCGGAACTGGGCGATGTCGGTGCCGGCGGCGAACGCCTTCTCGCCGGCCCCGGTGATGACCAGCGCCTTGACCGACGCGTCCTCCTGGATCCGCAGGCACTGGGTCACCAGGCCTTCGTACATCGCGAAGGTCAGGGCGTTGCGGGCCTGGGGCCGGTTGAGGACGATGCGGGCGATGGCGCCGTCCTGGGAGACCAGCAGTTCATCGGTCGGGGCGGCGTCGCTCATGCTCGAAGTCCTCATCCAATCGTCACGTCGTCGTCTCGCCCACGACGCCCGCCGTGATCAAGCCGTCGATCGCCGCGTCGTCGTAGCCGGCCCCGCGCAGGATCGCGCGCGAGTGCTCGCCGAACAGCGGCGCCGGGCCGTGGACCTTGCCCGGCGTCGCCGAGAACTTTACCGGCAGGCCGAGCGTCGTCATCGACCCTGCCCGGGGGTGCTCGACCGAGACCACCATCTCGCGGGCCAGCGTATGGGGATCGCGGTGCATCTGGTTCACGTCGAGCACCGGGCCGGCCGGCACGCCGCCGGCCTCCAGCCGCGCGAGCCACGCCTCGGAGGTGTCGCCCCGGAAGTACGGCGCGAGCGCCTCGGCCAGCGCGATGCGGTGCTCCATGCGCCCGGCGTTGAGCGAAAAGCGCGGGTCGGCGGCGAGCGTGTCGGCGCCGAGCACGTCGAGGAGGCGCAGCCAGTTGGTCTGGTTGGCCGCGCCGATGGTGATCCAACCGTCCTGCGTCTCGAAGGCCTCGTAGGGGGCGTTCAGCGGGTGGGCCGAGCCCATCGGCCCCGGCGCCACGCCGGTCGCCATGGCGATCGCCGACTGCCAGTAGGTCAGGGTGATGCCGGCCTCGAACAGGGAGGTGTCGACCACCTGGCCCTGCCCGGTCTTGAGGCGGTGGGTGTAGGCGGCGAGCACCCCCATCGCCGCGAGGATGCCGGCGGTGATGTCGGTGACCGGCGGCCCGCACTTCATCGGCGGCTCGCCGGGCCCGGCGCCGGTGACGCTCATCAACCCGCTCATGCCCTGCGCGACGAGGTCGAACCCGGCCCGCTCCGCGTAGGGGCCGGAGCGGCCGAAGCCCGAGAGCGAGCAGTAGACGAGCGCCGGATGGCGCGCGCGCAGGGCTTCGTAGCCGAGGCCGAGCTTCTCCATCGTGCCGGCGCGGTAGTTCTCGATCAGCACGTCGGCGTCGGCCAGCAGCCGGTGGAGCACCGCCTTGCCGGCCTCGCTCTTGAGGTCGAGGGCCAGCCCGCTCTTGCCGCGGTTCATCATCATGTAGGCGGCGCTCTCGCCTTCGATCGAGGGCGGCACCGAGCGCCGGGTGTCGTCGCCGCCGGGGATCTTCTCGACCTTGATCACCTCGGCACCCATGTCGCCGAGCATCAGGCCGCAGACCGGGCCCGCCATGATGTGGGCGAGCTCGATCACTCTTACGCCCGCAAGCGGGCCTTCGCGTCGTGCGTCCACCATCGCCATTTGCCTCAGCGCACCGGCGCGACCGCGACGGGCGGGATACCGCCGGCCTCGGCCGGCTCCACGAAGGGGCGCTCGGGGTGCATGGTGAAGGCGGTGGCGGCACCCAGCAGGCACAGGCCGATCGAGCCGGCGAACGGCAGCGTCCAATCGCCGGTCATGTCGACGATCAGGCCGAACACGATCGGCGAGACGATGGCGGCGATCGCCGAGCCGGTGTTCATCAGCCCGCTCGCGGTGCCGGCGAACTTCGGCGCGATGTCCATCGGCACCGACCAGATCGGGCCGATGACCAGCTCGGCGAAGAAGAAGCCCGAGGAGAGCAGCAGGGCGACATCGGTGAGGTCGCGGGTGAAGAACACGCCCGTCAGGCTCGCCGCGGCGCCGAGGAAGCCGACGACGATGATCGACAGCCGCGCGAGCTTGAGGTTGCCGGTCTTCTCGAAGATGCGGTCCGAGAGCACGCCGCCGAGCGTATCACCGACGACGCCGGCGAAGAACACGCCCGAGGCGAACAGCGCCGAGTTCTTCAGGTCGAGGCCGTAGCTCTGCTTGAAGAAGCTCGGCAGCCAGCCGAGGAACAGCCACAGGGTCCAGCCGTAGCAGAAGTAGGTGATGGTGACGGGCAGGATGCGCTTGGTCAGCGCGCCCCACGGCACCGACTGCTTCGCGCCGACCTTGCGCGGCGGCGGCAGCTGGTCGAGCTCGGCTTGGGTGATCGCCTTGTGGTCGGACGGGTCATCACGGAAATAGAGGTACCAGATCACGACCCAGACGAAGCTGATCGCGCCGAGGATGACGAAGCTCGAACGCCAGCCGAAATGGTAGATCAGGAAGGCGACGATCGGCGGCGCCACGGCGTTGCCGAGCCGCGCGAAGGCGTGGGTGATGCCCTGCGCGAAGCCGCGACGGCCCGGCGCCGTCCAGTTCTGCATGGCGCGGGTGGCGGTCGGGAAGGTCGCGCCCTCGCCGAATCCGAGGAGCACGCGGGCGAGGAACAGGCTGACGAGGCCGCCGACGAAGCCGGTGAGGATCGTCGCCGTGGCCCAGATCAATCCGCAGACCAAGAGCGTGCGCCGCGCGCCGAACTTGTCGCCGACCGAGCCGCCGATCACCTGGAAGATCGCGTAGGGGTAGGCGAAGGCCGAGAGGATCAGGCCGAACTGCGTGTTCGACATGCCGAGATCCTTGATGATCACGGCGCCCGCGGTGGCGATGTTCACCCGGTCGAGATAGGTGATGAAGTACATCAGGCAGAGCAGGAACAGCACGCTGTTCGTGGCGCTCAGGCGCTTGATCATGGCGTCGATCCTCCGGCACGGCGTTCTTGCGCAGCGTTCTTGGCAGCCGCCTTGTGGCGGTCCGCGCCGTCACCCTGGCCTCGGCGACCGGGTGCGGCGTTTCGCATTACGTATTCAGTACGCTCGGCCTATGCCGGAGTGCAACCACGGGTGTTAGGAATCCGGCGTTTTCCGCCCGCGCGATCCGCCTGCACGGGCGGCGGGTCGGAAGCCGGGCGACGCCGGGCAAGCCTCGTTCGCATCCGGCCCATCAGGTTGCCGGACGAACGAAAACGGGGGCCGAAGCCCCCGTTTTCGTTCGATCATGAGAGGCCGGTCAGGCCGTGACGGGACGCATTCCGCTGGCCTGGGCGGGCGTCGCTGAGGGATCGAGCACCTTGCCGCGCGGGCCGACCCAGGCGCCGACCCACTTGCGCTGCCACAGGAACAGGCAGCCGAGCACCACGGCGGCGAAGACCGCGTAGACGACGAAGCCGGTGGCGAAGGCGCCGGTGTACTGCTTCGAGAAGCCCATCACGTTCGGCAGGATCGCGCCGCCGAGCGCCCCGATCTCGCCGATCATCGAGCCCGACACCGCGGTGTTGGTGGGGTAGCGCAGCGGGACGAGCTGGAACAGGGCGCCGTTGCCGGCGCCGAGCGCCGCGAAGCACAACATGAACAGGATCGTGGTGGCGGCCAGCGACGGGGTGGCGGTGAGCGCAAGGAACGAGGCGATCGAGGCGAGCAAGACCACCGACAGCACGGCGATGCCGCCGAGCCGGTCGGCGAAGTAGCCGCCGAGGATGCGGATGCCCGAGCCCATGAAGGCCGCGAGCATGGTCAGGCGCCCGGCCTCGACCTTCGTGACCGCGAACTGCTCGTAGAAGAACGTCGGCAGGAAGTTCGACAGGCCGATGAAGCCGCCGAAGGTGATGACGTAGATCAGCGAGAAGGCCCAGCCGTCCTTGGTGAACAGGCAGGAGATGTGGTCCTTGAACGACTGGTGCTCGAGGTCCGGCGGCTCCTTGGCGAGCACGATCATCACGATCAGCGGGATGGCCATGACGCAGCCGGCGAAGCCGTAGACCGCCTGCCAGCCGTAGGCCTGGGCCAGCGGCGGCGCGAACAGCACCGCGAGCACGGTGCCGGAATTGCCGGCGCCGGCGATGCCCATGGCGAGGCCCTTGTGCTCCGGCGGGAACCAGCCCGAGCCGAGCGACAGGGCGACGCCGAACGAGGCGCCGGCGATGCCGAGCAGCACGCCCATGGCGAGCACGTCGTTGTAGGTCGAGATGAAGAAGAAGCCGTAGGCCATCGCGAGCATGATGACGCCCATCTCGGTGATGGCGGCGTTCTTCCGGCCGATATACTGGGCAAGCACGCCGAGCGGGAAGCGCATGATCGCGCCCGCGAGGATCGGCAGCGAGATCATGAACCCGGTCTGGGCCGGGGACAGCTTGTAGGTCTCGGTGATGAACGGCCCCATGGCGCCGTTCAGGACCCAGATCGCGAAGCAGAAGTCGAAGTAGAGGAAGGCGGCGAACAGCGTCGGGGGGTGTCCCGACTTCATCACGGTCTTGAAGGAGGCCATCGTGGGTGCTCGTCTTGATCGAGCGGGCGCCTTCGCGCCGCCGCTCATGCCGGAGGAACCGGACTCACACCGTCCGCTTTGCGAGGCTTCGTTGCCCAGCGTGCCGCGCGCCGCGCGGCGATCTCTGGAAAAGCAGCAAACGTGCCAGACGTGGCGGGGCGGCCTGGCCAGGCGCAGCCCCCGTTGAAGGCCTGCGGCGCAGCCGACGAAGACTGAGGGAAACGGCCAAGCCGCGGGCACTGGATGCCGGGATTCGCGGCAACGATGCCTAGGCGGCATGCGGTCGGGCGCGGACGCCCAAACCGGAGGCAACCCGCGAGGCTCGACGAGCGAACGATCACATAGGAGTCGATGACGGCTGCGTCAGTGACAGGTGGTGATGGTCTTCACGATCCAGCCCTGCTCCGGCTGCCACAGCTTGCGCCGGGCGCGGGTGCAATCGGCCGGCGCGGTCCCGGAGGTCCACGCGCCCGTCGGCTCGGACGGCGGCGGCGGCGGCTCGACGGTCTGGACCGGGCGCGGACGCTCCGGACGCCGCGCCGCCTCCCGTGCGGCTGCGGGCGTCGCGACGACGCAGGCGAGCGCCAGGAGCGACGCCGCGAGGCGCGCGCGCAAGTTCGAAGCGGATGTCACGGGGAGATGTCCGAAGATCGAGAGGGCTGCGATACTGTTGCCGTCAGGTCGGGCGACAAATCAATCGCCCCGTCGCAACTTGTCCCCGCTCTGCCGACGAGGACGGCACATGGTAAAGGCTTGCCGCCGCGACGCCGGCGGATTTCACGGGTCAGATTTCGGCCCGTTGAAGACCTGGGCCGACAGGGCTGCCACCGTTGCAAGGAATCGACGCCGCGCCAGGAAACGGATTCCGCAACACGGCGAAGGATGACGCGACGGGCCGTGACTTGCTAAGCCTTGCCCGTCACCACCGGATCGCGGCCGCCTGCCGCTCGACCGCGTGACTCAAGGTTCCGTGCCGGCCCGTCGCCGGCCCGGGGACCTCGGATCAAGGACGTTTCGAACCGCCATGCCGAATACTTTGCGAAGCCTCCTGCTCGCCGGCGCGATGACCGGCCTCGCGAGCCTGTCCGCGACCGCACCCGTGCACGCTCAGGGACGGGGCGCCCTCGCGTCGAGCGCCATCGACGGCGTCGGCGACGACGACCGCCTGTTCCAGGACCAGTCCGGCGCGCTCTACCGCCTCCGCGGCGGCCGCTACGAGCCCTATGCCGGCCGCGTCGAGTTCGGCCGCGCCGTGCCCGACCGCGCCACGGCCTCGGAGCGCCGCCCCACCCCCGAGCGCCAGCAGCTCGCCGGGCGCCCGCCCGAGACCTTGCAGGAGAGCCCGGCCGACGCGCCCGCCGCGCCGCTCACCGTCGGCCCGAAGCCCGGCGCCAACCAGCTCTCCCCGGCGATGGCCGCGGCGATCAACCGGCCGGTCGACAACGGCCCGATCAACTACGACAAGGCCTACGGCGCGATCGCCGACGACGCGTTCCCGGTGGCGGCCTTCAACTGGAAGAAGGCCAACCCGGCGTTCCTGCGCCAGGAGATCGCCTATACCGGCCCCTACGAGCCCGGCACGATCGTGGTCGACCCGCGGGCGCACCAGCTCACCCTGGTCCAGGCGGACGGCCGGGCGCGGCGCTACGGCGTCGGCGTCGGCAAGCAGGGCTTCTCGTGGTCGGGCGCCGCGACGGTGAACCTGAAGCAGGCCTGGCCGGATTGGTACCCGCCGAAGGAGATGATCGCCCGCACGCCGCACCTGGCGCGCGAAGTCGACACGCTGCCGAGCGGCGTCGGCGTCCCCGGCGGCAACCGCAACCCGCTGGGCGCCCGCGCCATGTACCTGTGGCAGGGCAACAAGGACACGCTGTTCCGCATCCACGGCACACTGGATCCGAACTCGATCGGCAAGAGCGTCTCGTCGGGCTGCATCCGCATGATCAACCAGGATGCGATCGACCTGTTCAGCCGCGTCAACGTCGGCACCAAGGTCGTCGTCCTGAACTGAGCAGGAATCGACCGCGCCGTCCGCGGGGGGAAGCCCCGGCGGACGGCGTTCGCGTTCGATCAATCCGCGTTGCGCTCGGCGCGGCGGTGCTCGCCGAGGATGCGCCGCACCGTGCCGGTGGCCGAGCGGTAGACCACGGTCTCCGTCTCGATGACGCCGGGCTTGAAGCGCACGCCGCGCAGAAGCGCCCCGTCGGTGACGCCGGTCGCCGCGACGGTGACGTCGCCGCGGGCCAGATCCGTCAGCTCGTATTTCCGGTTCGGGTCGCCGATGCCCATGTCCTGCGCCCGCCGGCGCTTCTCCGGCGTGTCGAGGATCAGCCGGCCCTGCATCTGGCCGCCGATGCAGCGCAGCGCGCCGGCCGCGATCACGCCCTCGGGCGCCGCGCCGATCCCGAGATAGATGTCGACGCCAGTCTCGTCGGGCGAGTTGGTGAAGATGATCCCGGCGATGTCGCCGTCGGAGATCAGGCGGACGCCAGCCCCCGTGGCGCGGATCGCGGCGACGAGGTCGCCGTGCCGCGGCCGGTCGAGGACGATCGCGACGATCTGCGAGGTCGGCACGCCCTTGGCGCGGGCGAGCGCGGCGATGTTGTCGGCGGGGCTGGCGTCGAGGTCGACGAGGCCGGGCGGATAGCCGGGGCCGATCGCGATCTTCTGCATGTAGACGTCGGGGGCGGCGAGCAGCGAGCCGCGCTCGGCCATCGCCATGATCGCGATCGCGCCGGGCATGTCCTTGGCGCAGAGCGTCGTGCCCTCCAGCGGGTCGACCGCGAGGTCGACGCGGGGGCCGCCGCCGCTGCCGAGGCGCTCGCCGATGAACAGCATCGGCGCCCGGTCGCGCTCGCCCTCGCCGATCACCACGGTCCCGTCGATCGGCAGCGCGTTGAGCTCGGCCCGCATCGCGTCGACGGCGGCCTGGTCGGCGGCCTTCTCGTTGCCCTGCCCGCGCAGGGCCGCCGCCGCGATGGCCGCGCGCTCGGTCACGCGTGCGAGTTCGAGGGTGAGCGTGCGCGCGACGACGCTCCGCGAGCCCTGCATGAGCGCCTCGTCCATCGTTTCCCAAGCCCTTCCCGCGGCCCGAACGTTTTCGGTGCCCCTGCTCCTACAGCCTACCGCGGCTAGGATGCACGAAAATAACTTGGGTTTTCGATTTTGGGCGGGATCGGAACGATAGTGCCGTTCTGTTGGGCGCCGAACAGGCTTATTCGCGCTCGATCCGGATGAGCTGCGGCGCCTCGGCCAGCAGCCCGTCGCCGGCGATGGCGTCGAGGGCCGCGCGGATGTTCCCCTCCGTCGCCGCGTAGGTGATCAGCACCAGCGGCACCGGCTGGCCGGAGCGGCCCTTCGGATCGCTTTCCGCCATCTCGCCGGTGCGGCGCTGCAGGATGCTCTCCAGCGAAATCTCGCGCTCGGCCATGCGGGTGGCCACGCCCGCCGCGACGCCGGGCCGGTTGTGGACCGTGAGGCGGATGTAATAGCCGCCCTCGTGCCGCTGCATCTCGACCCGCTCGGCCGGGCGCAGGGACGCGGTCGGGCAGCCGAAGGTCGGGCGGCTCAGGCCGGCGGCGAGGTCGGCGATGTCGGCGACCACCGCGGAGGCGGTCGCCTCGCCGCCGGCGCCCGGGCCGATCAGGGTCAGCTCGCCGACGGCGTCGGCATCGATCGTCACCGCGTTGGTCACGCCCATCACCTGGGCGATGCTCGAGGATTTCGGCACCATGGTCGGGTGCACGCGCTGCTCGATCCCCGCCTCGGTCGCCTGCGCGACGCCGAGCAGCTTGATCCGGTAGCCGAGCTCCTCGGCCATCCGTAGGTCGAGGGGCTTCACCCCGGAGATGCCCTCCACCGAGACGCCCTCGGCGTCGATCGAGGTGCCGAAGGCGAGGCTCGTGAGGATCGCGAGCTTGTGGGCGGTGTCGAAACCCTCGACGTCGAAGGTCGGGTCGGCCTCGGCATAGCCCAGGGCCTGCGCATCCTTAAGGCAGGCCTCGAAGGTCAGGCCCTCGCGCTCCATCCGGGTGAGGATGTAGTTGCAGGTGCCGTTCATGATTCCGTAGACGCGGCTCACGGCGTTGCCGGCCAGGCCCTCTCGGATCGCCTTGATCACCGGGATGCCGCCCGCGACCGCCGCCTCGTAGGCGAGCGCGACGCCCGCGGTCTCGGCCGACTTCGCCAGCGCCGCGCCGTGGAGCGCCAGCAGCGCCTTGTTCGCGGTGACGACCGGCTTGCCGGCGGCGAGCGCGGCCTCGACCACGGCTTTGGCCGGCCCTTCCGAGCCGCCGATCAGCTCGACCACGCAGTCGACCTCGGCCGAGCGCGCCATCTCCACCGGATCGTCGAACCATTGCAGCCCGGCGACGTCGAACCCGCGGTCGCGCGTGCGGTCGCGGGAGGAGACGGCGACGACGCGGATGTCGCGGCCGGTGGCGGCGGCGAGCGCGGCGGCCCGGCGCGCGACCATCCGGACGACGGCGGCGCCGACCGTGCCGAGACCGGCGACACCGAGGCGGAAGCTCTGGGACATGGTGGTTTTCGCAAGCCTTCTGCCCTGCGCCGTCGGCGGCCTGTCGGCCGGCGTGGACGAGCGCGGGGAACGCCGCGCGCCCCATCGGCTGCGGCGCCGCCCTTCTGCCTCGATTTGCCGGGAGGCGCAAGAAATCGGCCGGGCGCCGGGGCGCATCCCGAGGTTCCTCCGTCACCGCCGCGAAACCGCCTCGCGATGCCGGACGGCCGCGACGACCAAGCCGTAGAGCACCGCGGCGTTGAGGACGTGCCAGAGGAAGTGGGTGCCGACGGGCACGAGCGCGCAGACGCCCCGGTCGGCGGTGCGCAAGGCGAGCGAGACGGAAAACAGCGCCGCCAGGGCGACGAGCCGCCGGCCGGTCGCGGCCGGGTCGCCCACGCCGCGGAGCCCGAGGGCGACGCCCACCAACGCCAGCACCGCCGGCAGGTAGTCGATCGAGCCGTTGGTGAGCGCCTCGACCGAGCGGCCGGCGACGGCGTCGAGAGCCGGGACGAGCCCGAAGCCGAAGCCCGCGAAGGCCAGCGTCGCCGCCCATGCGGCGACCGGCCCGAATCGCAGGAACCGCACCATCGCCAGGTAGAAGTAGGCGTGGATGAACACGGCGATCGGCACGACGTCGGCGAGCATGGCCCAACGCACGGCGAGCGTGTGGAACAGGAACGACCCGATGCCGACGACCGCCGTCAGGAGCGCCAGCGCGACGCCGGCCCGGTCGTCCGCCGCGCGGGCGCGCCGATGGGCCGCGACGGCGGCGACAAGGAATGCGGCGTTGGACAGGGCGTTGACCGGCTCGGCCCAGAACGCCGCGCCGTCCCGCTCGCAATAGGCGCCGATCGGTTCGAACCAGTCCACCGGCGGCCTCGTTGCGTGAGCGGGCGGCGACGCGCCCGGCCTTCCGCTTGTCAGGCCGGTGCGAAGGCGCGATGACGGGCTCCGCCCTCACAAGACGCCAGACGACGGGCTTCGCCCTCCAGGACGCCAGACGACGGGCTCCGCCCTCCAGGACGCCAGCGATGCGCATCACCACGTGGAACGTAAATTCGATCAAGCAGCGGGTCGGTCACCTGCTCGCCTTCCTCGACGAGGCCAAGCCGGACGTGGTCTGCCTGCAGGAGCTGAAGTGCCAGGAGGAGGCGTTCCCGCGCGCCGAGATCGAGGCGGCCGGCTATGCCGTCGAGGCGGTGGGGCAGAAGGCCTATAACGGCGTCGCGCTGCTGGTCCGCGCGCCGCTGACCTACGAACCGGCCACCGTGCTGCGCGCGCTCCCGGGCGACGCCGAGGACGAGCAGGCCCGCTACGTCGAGGCGCTGGTCAGCGGCGACGGCGTCGCGCCGGTGCGGGTGGCCTCGATCTACCTGCCGAACGGCAACCCGGTGGCGAGCCCGAAATACCCCTACAAGCTCGCCTTCCTGGAGCGGCTGCGTCTTCACGCGATCGCGCGGATGCGCGAGGAGACCGCGCTGGTGCTCGCGGGCGACTACAACGTCATCCCCGAGCCGGAGGATGCGGCCGAGCCCACGGCCTGGGCCGACGACGCGCTCTACCTGCCGACCACGCGGGCGGCGTTCCGCGCGCTGCTGGCCGAAGGGCTGACCGACGCGGTTCGCGCCTGCGACCCGCGCCCCGGCCTCTACAGCTTCTGGGACTACCAGGCCGCCGCCTGGTCGCGGAACTTCGGCATCCGGATCGACCACCTCCTGCTCTCGCCGCAGGCCGCCGACCGGCTGGTCTCGGCCTCGGTGCAGAAGCACCTGCGCGGCCTGGAGAAGCCGTCGGACCACGTGCCCGTGACGGTGGAGCTGGCGGCGGGGTAGGCGCGCCGGCGTTGTCCACGCCTTTCGCGGCGACATAATCCCCGACTCCGCAACAAATTTCTCCGGCTCAGGTTGTTCAGCGCCACCGGGAGACGCCGGCAGCCCTGGGACGACCGAGCATGGAACGACCGAATCAGATGAGCGGCGACGACGCCTTCGGCGAGGCCGAGACCGTCCCCGGCCCAGCGCAGGATCAAAGGCAGGACAAGGACGGACGCGACGCGCACGAGGCGGCCGAAGAGGTCGTGCTGGAGCCGCTGGCCGACTATCCGCACATCGATCTGCGGACCGGCGGCGAGCCCTGGGACAAGCGCCGCGCCGCCGGCAAGCGCCTGCGCGAGGCCGTGCCGCACGAAGCCCACGCCGCCCTCGACCTTCCCTCCGACCGGCCGGACCCCGTCGACCTGATCGTGGGGGCGCACGAAGGCCGCCAGCCGAGGCTCGTCCCGTTGCGGGTGGCGCGCATGGCGAGCTCGCCCTTCGCGTTCCTGCGCGGCGCCGCCCACGTCATGGCCTGGGACCTCGCGCACGGCCCGCGCAGCGACATCAACGTGGTGATGAACGGCGACGCGCACATCTCGAACTTCGGCCTGTTCGGGACGCCGCAGGGCGACGTCGTGCTCGACCTCAACGACTTCGACGAGGTGACGATCGGCCCGTGGGAGTGGGACCTGAAACGGCTCGTCGCCAGCATCGAGGTCGCCGCCCGCGAGGATGCGGTTCCGGCCGAGGCGCGGCGGCAGGCGGTGATGGCGGCGGTCGGCGGCTACCAGCACACGATGCTGGACCTCGCGCCCCAGGGCTCGCTGGACGTCTGGCAGCAGGCGACCCGCGCCGACCGGCTCGACGTCTCGGGCGTCCGGATCGACGAGGCGTCGCAGGCGGTGGTGCGCAAGGCGGTGGAGAAGGCGCGCAAGAAGAACAACCAGAGCCTGCTCGCCCGCGTCGGCGAGCGCCGCGTCGACGGCGGCTGGCGCTTTCGCGAGGAAGCCCCGATCCTCACCGGGGTCGACGACGAGACCCGCGAGGCGGTGATCACGGGGCTGGAGCACTACGCCGAGACGCTGCCGCGCGAGCGCCGGTTCATGCTGAGCCGCTACCACGTCGTCGACGTCGCCCACCGGGTCGTCGGGGTCGGCAGCGTCGGGACCCGCGCCTACGTGGCGCTGCTCTGCGGCAACTCCGACCAGGACGTGCTCTTCCTGCAGGTGAAGGAGGCCGTGCGCCCGGCCCACGCCCCCTACCTGCCCGGCATGCCCGAGCCCTATGCCAGCCACGAGGGCGAGCGGGTGATCTACGGCCAGCGCCTGCTCCAGGGCGTCGGAGACCCGCTGCTCGGCTGGACCACGATCGAAGACCGCCCGTTCTACGTGCGGCAGATGAAGAACATGAAGGGCGAGATCCCGGTCTCGTGCATGACCGGGCAGCCGCTGCTGTACTTCTCCTGGGCCTACGGCGCCCTGCTCGCCCGCGCGCATGCCCGCACCGGCGACGCCGCCGCCATCGCCGGCTATTGCGGCAAGGACCGGCATGCGGACCTGCGCGAGGCCCTGGCCGACTGGGCCCACGCCTACGGCGACCGGAACGCTTCCGACTACGAGGCCTTCCTCGCCGCCATCGCGTCGGGCCGGCTCGAGGCGGCGGACGATCCCTGCCTCTGACTTGACGCGGCCAGCGCGGGGCCGGCCCCGGCGCTACCGCTTCATCAACCCGCCGAGCACGTTGCGCAGGATGGCGTTGCCGACCTGGGTGCCGACGCTGCGGGCCATCGAGCGCGCGGCGTTCGAAACGACCTGCTCGGCGAGGCTCTGCGGGGCCTTTCGGCCGGCCTTGGCGGCGGGCTTGCCGAAGACGCTGCCCACGATGCCGCCGAGCAGGCCGCCGAGGCCCCCCTCCGAGGCCTGCGCCGCCTCGGCCGGGGCGGCGTCGAGGTTCTTGCGCTTGGCGAGCATCTCGTAGGCGCTCTCGCTGTCGATCGCCTCGTCGTACTTGCCGCGCAGCGGGCTTTTGGCGATCAGGTCGGCGCGCTCGGCCGGCGTCAGCGGCCCGACGCGACCCTGCGGCGGGGCGATCAGGGCGCGCTCGACCACCGAGGGCGTGCCCTTCGGCTCCAGGAAGCTGACCAGGGCCTCGCCGACGCCGAGCTGGGTGATCGCCTCCGCCACGTCGAAGCCGGGGTTCTGCCGGAACGTCTCGGCGGCCGCCTTCACGGCCCTCTGGTCGCGGGGGGTGAAGGCGCGCAACGCGTGCTGCACCCGGTTGCCGAGCTGGCCCAGCACCGTCTCAGGCACGTCGAGGGGGTTCTGCGTCACGAAGTAGACGCCGACGCCCTTCGAGCGGATCAGCCGCACCACCTGCTCGACCGCGTCCAGCAGCGCCTTCGGCGCATCGTTGAACAGCAGGTGCGCCTCGTCGAAGAAGAACACCAGCTTCGGCTTCTCCAGGTCGCCGACCTCGGGCAGCTGCTCGAACAGCTCGGAGAGCATCCACAGCAGGAACGAGGCGTAGAGCCGGGGCCGCTGCATCAGCTTGTCGGCGGCCAGGATGTTGACGAACCCACGCCCGTCGCGGTCGGTCCGCATGAAGTCTTCGAGGTTCAGGGCCGGCTCGCCGAAGAAGCGGTCGGCGTTCTGGTTCTCGAGCATCAGGAGCTGGCGCTGGATCGCGCCGACCGAGGCTGCCGAGACGTTGCCGTAGGTCCCCGAGATCGTCTTGAGGTTCTCCGAGCAGAAGGCCAGCAGCGCGCGCAGGTCCTTCAGGTCGATCACCGGCCACTGGTTCTCGTCGGCGACGCGGAAGGCGATGTTGAGTACGCCCTCCTGCGTGTCGTTGAGTTCGAGGAGGCGTGCCAGCAGCAGCGGCCCCATCTCGGTCACGGTGCAGCGGATCGGGTGGCCCTGCTCGCCGAACAGGTCCCAGAACACCGTTGGAAAGCGGTCGGGCTCGTAGGCGATGCCGAGTTCCTCGGCGCGCTTGACGAAGACGGGCTTGGATTCGCCGGCCGCGGCCAGCCCCGACAGGTCGCCCTTCACGTCGGCCGCGAAGACCGGGACGCCGGCGTTCGAGAAGCCTTCGGCCATCACCTGCAGGGTGACGGTCTTGCCGGTGCCGGTCGCGCCGGCCACCAGACCGTGCCGGTTGGCGAGCTTGAGCGTCAGCACCTCCGGCTTCGGCGGCCCCGCTTTCTGGGGACTCTTTCCAACCAGGATGCTGCCGTCGCCCGCCATCCGCCCAATCCCCTTCGCGCCGATCGTCACGGTTATGGGCGCCGGAGGCCGGCTTTGCCAGATGCGCGGGCGTTCGGCTTGATTTCCGCGCGTCCAGGCCCGAATGACGAGGAAACACCCTCGGGAGCTGCCGACCATGGAAGAACTCATCGCCCGCGTGACCAACCGCACGGGCCTCGATGCCGCGACGGCGCAGACCGCGATCGGGCACATCCTGGCCTTCCTCCAGAAGGAAGGCCCCGCCACCGAGGTGAGCCAGCTGATGGCGTCGATGCCGGGCTCCGAGTCCCTGGTCGCCACCTCGAACGCCGAAGAGGGCGGCGGCGGCGGCCTGATGGGCATGCTCGGCGGCATGATGGGCGGCGGCGTGATGGCGCTCGGCCAGAAGCTGATGTCGGCCGGCGTGCCGATGGGCCAGATGCAGCCGCTCGGCCAGGAGCTGTTCGCCTACGGCCGCGAGAAGGCCGGCGAGGACGTGATGGGGCCGATCGTCGGCTCGGTCCCCGGCCTCAACCAGTTCGTCTGAGACCGGACGACCGGCGGCCTCGCGGGGCGTTTTCGGCGGCCTCGCGGGGCGTTTTCGGCGGCCTCGCGGGGCGTTTTCGGCGGCCTCGCGGGGCGTTTTCGGCGGCCTCGCGGGGCGTTTTCGGCGGCCTCGCGGGGCGTGCACGGGCGTCGGCGCGGGCCTGTCATAAAAGCGTGCGGGCTTCGTGGTTGTGTCCGGTTCCAGGGCCTGGAGCCGGTCGCCCCGCGGGGGCGCGTTCGGAAAGCCCCGGAAGGCGTCGACCATGGTCGCGAAGTTTACGCGCGGGGCCTCCGCGGCCTGGGACGCGATCCGGGCCAACGGGTGGGACAACGTCGAGTCGCCGATCGCGAAGCTGAAGCGCAAGTCGGCCGACGGGACGCTGCCCGGCTTCGGCGGCCGCAGCCTGATCCCGCCCGGCGCCACCCCGATCCGCTTCAAGGCCAAGGGGGCGGGTAACGCCTTGCCGGAGCTGGGCCCGAGCCTCGGCCGCATCGGCAACCTCGAAGTCTGCCTCGCGACCCGCAAGTCCGAGATCCGCCGGGCGCAGCGGCTGCGCTACCAAGTGTTCTACGAGGAGATGTCGGCGATTCCGACCGGCATGGCGATGCTGTCGCGGCGCGACGTCGACGCCTACGACGCGGTCTGCGACCACCTCCTGGTGATCGACCACGCCGCGACCGACGCCAAGCCGTTCCGGAAGGCGCGCCCGAAGGTGGTCGGCACCTATCGCCTGCTCCGCGGCGAGGCGGCCGAGCGCAACTTCGGCTTCTACTCGGCCTCCGAGTTCGACATCGCGCCGCTGCTCGCCGCGCATCCCGGCAAGCGCCTGCTCGAGCTCGGCCGCTCCTGCGTGCTGAAGCCCTATCGCACCAAGCGCACCGTCGAGCTGCTCTGGGCCGGCATCTACGCCTACGTCCTGCACCACCGCGTCGACGCGCTGATCGGCTGCGCAAGCCTCGACGGCACCGATCCGGCCCGCCTCGCGCTGCCCCTGAGCTTCCTGCACCACCACGCCCGCGCCCCCGAGGGCTGGTGCGCCCGCGCCTTGCCGGAGCGCTACGTGGCGATGGACCGGCTCGACCGCGAGGCGATCGAGCCGAAGGCGGCGCTTCAGGCGCTGCCGCCGCTGATCAAGGGGTACCTCCGCGTCGGGGCCACCTTCGGCGACGGGGCGGTGATCGACCGCCAGTTCGGCACCACCGACGTCTTCGTCGTGCTGCCGGTGACGGCGATCGGCACGCGCTACCTCGGCCACTTCGCGCCGACGGCGAACAAGCGGGCGGCGTGATCCACCCGGAGGCGATCCGCCGCCCGAACGCTCAGTTCGGGTGGAACACGACCTTCACGCAGCCGTCCTTCTTGTCTCGGAACGTCTTGTAGAGGTCCGGCCCGTCGGCGAGGTTGGTGGAGCGGTGGGTGATCATCGACGTCATGTCGATCTTCCCCGCCTGGATCAGCTTGGTCAGCGTTTCCAGGTAGCGCTTCACGTGCGTCTGCCCGCTCTTCATGGTCAGGCCCTTCTGGACGATCATGCCCATGTTGACCGGGATCGGGCCGCCGTAGACGCCGGGCACCGAGACGATGCCGCAGGGCCGCACCGCCTTGATCGCCTCCATCAGCGCGTAAGGCCGCTCGGTCGAGGTGAGCTTCTCCTGCAGGGTGTTGACGAGGCTGGCGACGCCGTGGCCGGCGCTGGCCTCCATGCCGACGCAGTCGATGACGCCGTCGGCGCCCTCGCCCTTGCTGATCTCCTTGATCCGCTCGAACACGTCCTCCTTGGCGTAGTCGATGATGTCGGTGGCGCCGTAGGTGCGGGCGAGCGCAAGGCGCTCCGGCACCGTGTCGATGGCGATGATGCGCTCGGCGCCCATGATCTTGGCCGACTGGATCGCGAACAGGCCGACCGGACCCGCACCCCAGACCGCGATGACCTCGCCGCCCTTGATCTCGCAATGCTCGGCGCCCTGCCAGCCGGTCGGCAGGATGTCGGTGAGGAACAAGAGCGACTCGTCGTCGACGCCCTCGGGCGCCAGCATCGGCGCCACGTCGGCCATCGGCACGCGGACGTACTCGGCCTGGCCCCCGGCATAGCCGCCGGTGAGGTGCGAGTACCCGAACAGGCCCGCGGTGGGGTAGCCGAACTGCGCCGCCGCCATGGCGCCGTTGCGGTTCGAGCGCTCGCAGACCGACCAGTTCCCGAGCCGGCACTGCCGGCACTCGCCGCAATTGATGTTGAACGGCACGACGACGCGGTCGCCCTTCTTGAACTTGGTGAAGCCCTGGCCGACCTCGACGACCTCGCCCATGAACTCGTGGCCGAGCACGTCGCCCGCCTCCATGGTCGGCATCTGGCCGTCCATCAGGTGGAGGTCCGAGCCGCAGATGGCGCAGGACGTCACCTTGAGGATGATGTCGCGGGCATCCTCGATCCGCGGATCGGGAACCGTGTCGCAGCGGATGTCGCCCTTGCCGTGCCAGCACAGCGCTTTCATGAAAATCCTTTCGTGACGGGGGAATCGCAGGACCCGCGTGGCGCGGGCTCGTACGGTTAAGCCCGAGCTCGTACGGCCAAGTTCCGGCCGAACGGTCGAATGGCCGCATGAGCCGGCACCAGGGAAGGTTCGTCCCAATTCGTGGTAGGGGCTTGGCGCTTCCGACAACCCAACGGGTCCAGAACCAGCATGATCGTCTACGGCACCGGCTATTCGCCCTACGTCCGCAAGATCCTCGTCGCGCTTGCCGAGAAGGGCGCATCCTACGAGCACGTGCCCTGCATGTTCCACGCGCCCGACGCGGCGTTCCAGGCGGCGAGCCCGCTCGGCAAGATCCCCGCGATCGACGACGACGGCTTCAAGCTCGCCGATTCCTCGGCGATCCTCTGGTACCTGGAGCGCAAGCACCCCGAGCCGGCGCTGATGCCCGCCGACGCGAAGGCGCTCGGCCGCGCGATCTGGTTCGACAAGTTCGGCGACACCGAGCTGTTCAGCCCGCTGATCGTGGCGTTCCGCGAGCGGGTGATGAAGCCGACCATGATGGGCAAGCCGTGCGACGAGGCCTTGGTCGTCAAGTCGCTCGACACGGACCTGCCGCCGCTGTTCGACCACCTCGAGGGCGAGATCGCGGGCGAATACCTCGCGGGCGACGCGTTCTCGATCGCCGACATCTCGATCGCCGCCGGCTTCTACAACTTCCACCTCGCGGAGGCGAAGGTCGACGCCGCGCGCTGGCCGAAGCTCGCGGCCTACGTCGACCGCATCCTGGCGCGCCCGTCCTTCGTCACGGCCATGGCCGCGCGCAAGGGCTGATCGGGGTCGTCGGATCGCCTGAAGCCGCGTTCGGCGGCTTCAGGGCGCGAAGAGCGCCCCGCGGAGCGGGCTTTTCAGGACCTTGGTCCTGAAAAGCGTCGAGCGCAGCGAAAGCCTGAGCCCGCGGAGGCGGGCGCCGGCGATTGAGGCTGCAAAAAAACAGGGCAAGCGCTTTCGAGCGATTGCCCGGCCGGAGCTTTAGCGGCGGCGTTTGATCGAGCCGACCGTCTGCACCTGGGCCTGCGCCTCGGCGCGATCCTCGTCGCTGGCTGCCGCCCAGTTCTTCTCGTAGAGCGCGACGATCCAGGCGTCCTTGCGGCCCTCGACGCCGTCGCGGGCGAGCGACAGCCACATCAGGCCGCGGACGCGCTGTACCGGCACGCCGCCCATGCCGGTCATCAGCATGTCGCCCAGGAGCGCCTGGGCCGGGTGGTGGCCCTTCTCGGCGGCGAGGTTGAACCAGCGCGCGGCCTGGCGCGCGTCGGCCTCGACGCCGGTGCCGTCGAGGTAGAGCCGGGCGAGGTTGTACTGCGCGTTCGGGTCGCCGAAGTACGACGCGGCGTAGTTGAACATGTCGTAGGCCCGCTCGGGGTTCGCGCGCACGTAGGTGCCCTTGATCCCGTCGAGGAAGTAGCTGCCGAGCGCGGTGAAGGCGCTCGCCGTCACCGCCGAGGTCTGCGCGTCGGGCCCGTCGTCGGTGCCGGAATCGGCGATCCGCGAGAAGAACTCGAACGCCTTGAGGTCGTCGTGCGGGACGCCGTCGCCCTCGGCGTACATCCGGCCGAGCTTCCACAGGGCCAGCGCGTGGCCCTGGTCGGCGGCGTATTCGAGCGCGCGGGCCGCGCCCTCCTTGTCGCCGGCGTTGTACTCGCGCACGCCCGCCCGCAGCGCGTCCTTGGCACTGCGGTAGTTCTTCTCGGGCACCGGCGTGCGGACGCTGGCGTCGAGCGCTTCCGTCGCGGGAGCGCCGACGAGCAGGCACGCGACCGCCGTCGCCGCGAGCGCGGCGCCGCGAAGGTGCGCGCGCAGGCTGCCGCGGGGCCGACGATCGGCCCCGGCCGGCCCCGCCTTCCGGTCGCGGTCGGTCCTAGACGTCCGCATAGCTCTGGATCTCCTCGGCGCCGCCCGGATGGGTCACGGCGCCGTTCACGGCGGGTCCGACGGTCTGCGCGTATTTCCAGAGGTAGCCGGAGGTCGCGGAATTGGTCCGCGGCGTCCACGCCTTGCGGCGCTCGTCGAGCTCGGCGTCGGAGAGCGCCACGTCGAGGGTGCCCTCGATCGCGTCCAGCGTGATCATGTCGCCGTCGCGCAGCAGGCCGATCGGCCCGCCGACCGCGGCTTCGGGCCCGACATGGCCGACGCAGAAGCCGCGGGTGGCGCCGGAGAAGCGCCCGTCGGTGATCAGCGCGACCTTGTCGCCCATGCCCTGACCGTAGAGCGCGGCGGTCGTGGACAGCATCTCGCGCATGCCGGGGCCGCCCTTCGGGCCCTCGTAGCGGATGACGAGGACGTCGCCCTCCTTGTAGGTGCGCGCCTGGACCGCCTCGAAGCAGGCCTCCTCGCCGTCGAACACGCGGGCCGGGCCGGTGAAGACCTGCTTCTCGGCCGCCATGCCGGCGACCTTCACGATCGCGCCCTCGGTGGCGAGGTTGCCCTTGAGGCCGACGACGCCGCCGGTCGGCGTGATCGGGCTTGCCGCCGAGCGGACCACGTCCTGGTCCGGGTTCCAGCGCACGCGCTCCATGTTCTCGGCGATGGTGCGGCCGGTGACCGTCATGCAGTCGCCGTGGATGAAGCCGTGGTCGAGCAGGGTCTTGATCAGCAGCGGGATGCCGCCGACCTCGAACATGTCCTTGGCGACGTAGCGGCCACCCGGCTTCAGGTCGGCGATGTAGGGCGTGCGCCGGAAGATCTCGGCCACGTCGAACAGGTCGAACTTGATGCCGCATTCATGCGCGATCGCCGGCAGGTGAAGCGCGGCGTTGGTCGAGCCGCCGGACGCGGCGACGGCGGCGGCGGCGTTCTCCAGGGACTTGCGGGTGACGATGTCGCGCGGGCGGATGTTCTTGGCCAGCAGCTCCATCACCTTCTCGCCGGCGGTGGCGCAGAACTGGTCGCGGATCTCGTAAGGGGCCGGCGCGCCGGCCGAGTACGGCAGGGCGAGGCCGATCGCCTCGGAGACGGTGGCCATGGTGTTGGCGGTGAACTGCGCGCCGCAGGCGCCGGCGGACGGGCAGGCGACCTGCTCGAGCTCGTCGAGGTCCTCGAGGCTCATGTCGCCGACGGCGACCTTGCCGACCGCCTCGAACAGGTCCTGCACCGTGACCGGGCGGCCGCGGAACGAGCCCGGCAGGATCGAGCCGCCGTAGATGAAGATCGACGGCACGTTGAGGCGCACCATCGCCATCATCATGCCCGGCAGGGACTTGTCGCAGCCGGCCAAGCCCACGAGGGCGTCGTAGGCGTGGCCGCGCATGGTCAGCTCGACGGAATCGGCGATGACCTCGCGGGACGGCAGCGAGGCGCGCATGCCGGCATGCCCCATGGCGATGCCGTCGGTGACGGTGATGGTGCAGAACTCGCGCGGGGTGCCGTGGGCCGCGGCGACCCCCTTCTTCACCGCCTGCGCCTGGCGCATCAGCGAGATGTTGCACGGGGCGGCCTCGTTCCAGCACGAGGCCACGCCGACGAGCGGCTGGTGGATCTGCTGCTTGGTGAGACCCATCGCGTAGAGGTACGAGCGGTGCGGCGCGCGGTCGGCCCCCTCCGTGACGTGGCGGCTCGGCAGCTTCGACTTGTCGTTCGTAGGCGCGTCCATGACCTGTCCCGCACCCCCCGGTCCGCTACGCGTCGGCGCGCCCTCGAAGGGTGCGGACAGCCGTCGCGCAGCGTCGACCGACGTTGCGCGAGGAGGCAAGACCACGCTCTTGGAATCGCTCGTAACCGAGCGGTAACCGGTTGGGGGAAAAGCCGTTTACCGCGGATGCTGAGGTGGTCCCGGTTTATGGCGGGATCGCGGCGGTCGAAGGCAGGTCTCGGGGCAAACCCGGGATGCTTTCGCGGTGTTGCGACCCCGCCACAGCCGCGCTTGCGGTCCGAATACTGAGGTCGGGTCGCATGGTGCGCCGCACCGAAGCCTTCGCGGGTGCGATCGCCGATCCGCCGATCAGGCCTTCGGCAGGGCCGGCGCCACGTCCGAGCCGGCGAGCGCGGCCTCGCTCTCGTCCTTCAGCGAAACCCCCGTCAGCCCGCGCGAAAAGGCTTGGCTCAGGAGCCAGTCGAGCTTGAACGCGGCCAGCGCGTGCGAGAGCCCGGCGGGGCGGACGTTCGAAATGCAGTTGCGCTCGGCGTCCGAGCGCCCGATGCGGGGGCCGAAGGTGAGGTAGATCCCGAGGCTGTCGGGCGAGGACAGGCCGGGGCGCTCGCCGACCAGCACCGCCACCGCGCGGGCCTTCAGCGCCGCGCCGACCGCGTCGCCCAGCGCGACCCGGGCTTGGGACGCGACGACCACCGGCGCGAGGCTCCATCCGGCCCGCTCGGCGTGAGGCTTGAAGGCCGCGAGGAAGCCGGCCGCGCCCTCGTGCACGGCACGCGCCGAGAGCCCGTCGGCGACGACGATGGCGAGGTCGACGGAATCGCCGGCCGCCCGCTCCAGGGCGTCGCGATCCTCGGGTGCCAGGGCGCGGCCCTGGTCGGGCCGGCGCAGGTAGGCGGCGCGGTCGGCCGCCTGCGAGGCGACCCGGAGCGTCGGCAGGCCGAGGGCTTCGATGTCCGCAGTGACCGCGTCCGCATCCATCGGCGTGTGCACGGCGTCGCGGGCCTGGGCGTGGGCGAGGCCGAAGCGCAGCACCTCGCGGGTGGGCAGGCCGCTCCCGGTCCGCCCGAGGCCGATCCGCGCCGGCGTCAGGCCGGCGAGCCGCGCCCAGATCTTCGCGTCCTCGCTCATGCGGCGAGCCCGGAGGCGTCGGCGAGCAGCGGCGAGCAGGGCTCGGCGGGAAGCAGGGTGCCGGCGGCGTCCGTCATCCCGAGGGCGTGCAGCCACGCCTCGAACTCGGGCGCGCGCTTCAGCCCTAAGACCTCCCGGACGTAGAGGGAATCGTGGAACGAGGTGGACTGGTAGTTCAGCATCACGTCGTCGGCGCCGGGCACGCCCATCACGTAGGTGCAGCCGGCGGCGCCCAGCAGCGTCAGCAGCACGTCCATGTCGTCCTGGTCGGCCTCGGCATGGTTGGTGTAGCAGACGTCGACGCCGAGCGGCACGCCCATCAGCTTGCCGCAGAAATGGTCCTCGAGCCCGGCGCGGATGATCTCCTTGCCGTCGTAGAGGTATTCCGGCCCGATGAAGCCGACGACGGTGTTGACCAGCAGCGGCCGGAACGGGCGCGCCACCGCGTAGGCCCGCGCCTCCAGGGTCTGCTGGTCGATGCCGTGATGCGCGTTGGCCGAAAGCGCCGAGCCCTGCCCGGTCTCGAAATACATGCCGTTGTCGCCCAAAAAGCCGCGCTTCAGCGCCAGCATCGCCTCGTGCGCCTCCTTCAGGATCGCCAGCGTGACCCCGAACCCGGCGTTGGCCGCTTGCGTGCCGGCGATCGACTGGAACACGAGGTCCACCGGCCAGCCGCGGTTCATCGCCTCCAGGGTGGTGGTGACGTGGGTGAGCACGCATCCTTGCGTCGGAATCGCGTGGCGCCGGATGATCTCGTCGAGGAGGTGGAGCAGCTTGCCGAGGGCTGCCACCGAATCCGAGGCCGGGTTGATGCCGATCACCGCGTCGCCGCAGCCGTAGGACAGGCCGTCGAGGATCGACGCAGTGATGCCGGCCGGGTCGTCGGTCGGGTGGTTGGGCTGCAGCCGCACCGCCATCGTGCCGGGCAGGCCGATGGTGTTGCGGAACCGCGTGACCACCCGGCATTTCCGGGCGATCAGGATCAGGTCCTGGTTGCGCGAGATCTTCGAGACCGCCGCCGCCATCTCCGGGGTGATGCCGGGCGCGATCCGCGCCAGCGTCTCGGTGGTGGCCGTGAGCAGGAACTCGCGAAAGTCGCCGACGGTGAGGTGCGCGACCTCGGAGAACGCCGCCGCGTCATGGGTGTCGAGGATCAGCCGGGTGACGTCGTCGTCCTCGTAGGCGATCAGGGGCCGCGCCAGGATTTCGCGCAGCGGCACGTCGGCGAGGCACCAGCGCGCGGCCGACCCCTCCTCCGCCGATTCCGCGGCGACGCCTGCGAGCCGGTCGCCGGAGCGCACCGGCGTCGCCTTCGCCATCAGCTCGGCGAGGTCGGCGAACGCCCAGGTCCGCGGGCCGACGACGTGGCGGTAGGCCATGGGGTGCTCCTGACGCCGATGCCGGCTTCCGCTGCGCGAGATGAGGGGAGCAGCGTCCCATCCTGTCAGCTCGTGCGGTAGCGCTGCGCGAGAAAATCGAAGGTGGTTCGGATGAGCGGCGTGACCTTGGCGATGTCCTGGTCGTTGGCTGCGACGCGTTCGCCGTCCGTCGGGATCGTCGGAGCACGTTCCAGGTTGGCGACGGCACGTTCGAGATTGCCAAGGCCGTCCTCAAGCTTCCGCGCGCTCATAGATCCTGATTCCCTGTGCCAGGACGCGATCCTTGAGTGCGCTCGGCATGGTGTCGAGCTTGGCCACCGAGATCCGATAGAGGGTTCGACAATGCCCGACCCGGTCGCGAAGGCGGTCCAGCGCCGCCCCGTCGAGGTCGGGCGCCTCGATGGCGACGTCGATGTCGGATCGCGCATCGTGATCGCCCTCGGCGCGCGAGCCGAACACGATAATCGCCCGAACCGCAGGATGGGCCGCCACCGTCTCGATGGCGGCGCGGGCGCTGTCGGGAATGTCGACCGGTCGGTGCACGGGATCGCCGATCGATCGCAACACGGGGTCGCTCCTTCGTCGAGGCCGCCAATCCGTCCTCGTCTATCACACCTGGGTATGCCGACGCATCGGAGACGCGACCTCAGGCCGCCCCGCCATGCGGCGCCGGCACCTCCGTCGAGATCGCATCCACCGTCCGGGGCGTTGGGCTTCCGACGCCGTCCGCACGGGTGATGCGGATCTGCTGGTTGACCGGCTGCATGTTGCCGAAGGGGGTCGAGAACGCGATCTCGGCCGCGTCGCGCCCGACGCCGATGCGGACGAGACCGTCGGGATCGGCCTGGCGCGTCGCGTCGAACAGCCACCAACGCCCGTCGAGGTAGGCCTCGAACACCGCGTGGAAGTCGCTCGGCACGAGGCCGTGGGCATAGCACGACACGAACCGGGCGGGGATGCCGAGCGCGCGGCAGAAGGCGGTGCCGATATGCGCGAAGTCGCGGCAGACGCCGGCGCGCTTGAGCAGGCTCTCGTCGGCGGTGGTCTCGCCGTCGCTGGTGCCCGGCTTGTAGGTGAGGTGGTCGTGGATCCAGTTGCAGATCGCGTTGACGCGCTGGTGGCCCTTCGGCGTCGCCCCGAACTCGGCCTGGGCGAAGGGCGTCAGCCGGTCCGACGAGACGAAGCGGCTCGGCAGCAGGAAGGGCAGGATGTCGAGCGGCAGCTGCCCGACCGGCGTCTCGTTGATGGTCGCCGGGTCGGCCCGGTGCACCGTGAGCTCGACCTCGGCGTTGTATTCGAGCGCGAACTGACCCATCGGCACGTTGACGCCGAGGTAACGGTTGAGCAGGTCCGGCGTCGTGTAGACGTCGCGCTTCAGGTTCGGCGTCAACACCAGGGATTCACTGATGATCTCGACGCTCTTCAGCTTGGCCACCTCCAGGTTGAAGATGAAGGTCGTGTCCGAGAGGATGTTGTAGGACAGGCTGCAGCCGAGATTGTAGCGCATGGGGTCTCCTGGCGGTCACGGGCCGGCGAGCGACCTGCAAAGAGCGGGCCTTGGGGCGAACGCGCGTCCCGGTTGTCGGTTCGGCCACGGCTGCCGAACGGGCGCACGACCCGGCCGACGCGTCGCGACCGCCCTCCATCTAAACTTAAACGATGTTTGTATCTTTCAGGTTGTTTTGTGTGCGTGGGCACGGCACTCTGCTTGAGCAAGGCCGTCGATTCGATCGCAAGACCAGAGACCGCGATCGCGCCGGTCGATGTCCCCCAATGCGAATGACGGCCCTTGCCTCAGAGGGAGGAAGCAATGGCTGTTACTTTGCAGGTCGTCGGCTTGTATTACAAACAACCGCTCGACATGGGACTGACGCCTGGTCAAACCGTCAACATCAAGCAGGTCTTGGACTTCGCCCAAGCCAATCCACAAGGACAATACGCACTGAGTTATGGCGTCGGGCAGGGGGCGGGAGCCGCCTACGTCGATTTCATCATGACGGACATCAACGGCCAGTTCTCGTCGCCGGTGAGCGGCACGCGCTACAACGGCGGCCAATTCAGCCTCACGCAAACCTTCACGGGCGTCGGGAAAGGAAATTATACCGTCTGGCAATACTACGTGCAGGATCAGAATAACCAGCCGGTCAAACTTCCCACAGGGGCCGAGACGCCCTTTGAGACGGCGAACGTCGTCCAAGACGGATTCACCGTCATCTGGCGCCTCGTCGAGATCTGCAACGCGGTCCCCGTCATGGTCGGCGATACGGCGGTCGGCGCGACGGCATCCGAGCAGGCCGGTCTACGTATGAACGCGCGGTTGGCGAAGGTCGTCGGCAAGCCTGCCGTCAAGGCGTGACGTCCAAACTCTAGAGCATTTTCTTTACGCGAGCCGGCATCCAGCTCGCTTGAAAATGCTCTGGACGGCGGATGCAGTCTTCCGTGTCGCGTGGGTAGACTGCATCCGAGGCCTATCGAGCCACCGCGACGCGGTCGATCGCAGTCGTCGGACAAGGGTGCAACGTTCGATCACACCCGGCGCGGCAGGAGCACCACCGTCAGCGAGCGCACGCCTTGGGCGCCGTGGATCAGCACGCCCTCGATGTCGGCGGTGGCGGAGGGGCCGGTGTGGAGCACGGCGTAGGCGGCGCCGGCGAAGTCCGGGCGCCTGTAGGCGGCCTGGATGTTCACGACGACGTCGGCGGGGTCGAGCAGGACCACGAGGTGCTGGGCGAGGTAGGCCACCGCGTTCACCACGAGCTCGGCCTCGGTGAACAGCACCGATCCGGTCTCGGCCACCCCGAAGCGGGCGCGCACGATCGCCACGTCGACGTCGTCCACCGCCTGCGGCCGGGTGACGGCGGCGAGGTCGAGGGTGCCGACATATTCCGGCACGGCGGAAGCGACGACCTTGGCCGCATCCAGGCGGTCGCGCACGTGGCCAAGCGGATCGCCGGCGGGGCCGGCCTCGACCACCCGGCCGCCCATGCGCTTCAGCGCTTCGGTGAAGGCCAGGATGCGGTCGTCGTCGACCAGCGGCGCGAAGTCCGGGATTTGCGGCAGCGGATAGTCGCCGGCCGGCCGGTTGCGGCGGATCGCGGCCAGCGTCGCCTCGCGGGTGCCGGCGCTCACGACACGTCCTTCTTCGAGGCGACGTCCTTCTTGGACGCACCCGCCATGCGGTTCTGCTTGTACCAGGCGTGAAAACTCTGCTTGGGGGCCTCGGGCATCTCGCGCTTCTTCCCCCAGGTGTTGAGCGGGTTGTAGACGGCGAAGCGCGGCAGGGCGCGAAGCGCCGAATCCGCCGTGCCGATCGCCGCGCGGTAGGCGGCCGGGCGGCTCAGCACGGCGCCGGCGGCCTTCATCATGCCCTGCTTCAAGAGCGGGATCTGGTGCTCCTCGGCCAGAACCTTGCGCCAGGCGAAGATCTGCTCGTGGATGTTGATCTTCACCGGGCAGACGTTGGTGCAGGAGCCGTTCATGGTCGAGGAGAACGGCAGCGTCGAGTATTTCCGCTTGTTGAAGGTCGGGTCGATGATCAGCCCGATCGGCCCGGCATAGGTCGCCCCGTAGGAGAGTCCGCCCGAGCGCCGGTAGACCGGGCAGGTGTTCATGCAGGCGCCGCAGCGGATGCATTTCAGCGAGGTCCAGAACTCCTCCATCCCGAGGCGTTCGGAGCGGCCGTTGTCGACCAGCACGTAGTGCATCTCGGTGCCGGGCCGCGGACCGCGGAAGTGCGAGGTGTACTGGGTGATCGGCGAGCCCAGCGCCGAGCGCGACAGCAGGCGGATGAACACGCCGAGGTCTTCGATCCGCGGGATGATCTTCTCGATGCCGATCGAGTGGATCTGCAGCGGCGGCACGTTGCCCGACAGGTCGGCGTTGCCCTCGTTGGTGCAGGTGACCACCGTGCCGGTCTCGGCGATGGCGAAGTTGCACCCGGTCATCCCCGCATCGGCGTTGAGGATGTAGGGCCGCGTGGTCTCGCGCTGGCTTTCGGCCAGGTAGTGGGCGTCGTCGTTCTCGGGGTCGGTGCCGAGCGTGCGCGCAAAAACCTCGGCGACGTCCATCCGCGTCTTGTGCACGGCCGGCGCCACGATGTGGCTCGGTTCCTCGTTGTCGAGTTGCTGGATGCGCTCGCCGAGGTCGGTCTCGATGATCTCGATCCCGCTCGCCGCCATGTGGTGGCGGAAGCCGCACTCCTCGGTGAGCATCGACTTCGACTTCACCAGGGTCTTCGCGCCGTGGCTGCGCAGGATCTCGAGCACGATGCGGTTGTGGTCCGCGCCGTCCGAGGCCCAGTGCACGTGGACGCCGTTGGCCTTGGCCGCCGCCTCGAACTGCTCGAGGTAGGTGTCGAGCCGGCTCAGCGTGTGCGCCTTGATGTTCGAGGCGATCTCGCGAAGCTCCTCCCATTCGGGGATGCCGTGGGCCGACACGTCGCGCTTCTTGCGCAGGTCCCACAGGCGCTCGTCGTGCGCCGCCTGGTGCAGCGGCGCGGCGAGGAAGCGCTCGGCGGCCTCGCCCTGGTCGATCGGCCGGTTGCCGCGGATCTTGGCCCCGCGTGGCTGTTGTTCGCGCGTCTTCGGCGCTGCGATCGGCTTCGAGGCGGCCTCCGCGTGCTGGAGGCGGCCGCCATCCTGGTGGCGCTCGCTCTCGTCGCCGGGCGCGCGCACCTCCGGGTGGATCATGCCGGCGCTCTCGCGGGGCGTGCCATCCGTCTCGCGGGGCGTAAGGTCTTCGATGCTCATGCGGCGGCTCCGTTCAGGACCTGCGCGATGTGGATGTACTTCAGCGGCACGCCGAGGCGCTCGGCGCAGCCCTTCTGGTGCATCAGGCACGAGGAATCGGCCGAGACGACGTACGCGGCCCCGGCGCGCGCCTGGTCGGTCACCTTGTCGTAGCCCATCTTGGCCGAGACGGCGGGCTCGAACACCGAGAAGGTGCCGCCGAAGCCACAGCACTCGTCGGGCCGCGTCAGCTTGACGACCTCGATGCCCTTCACCTTGGCCAGCAGGTCGAGGGGCTTCGAATAGTATGGCAGGTTGATCTCGGACGGCCGGGCGTGGTGGATGCCGCGCAGCGCGTTGCAGTTGGCGTGGTAGGCGACCTTGTGCGGGAACGACGCCCAGGGGAATTCCTCGATCTTCAGCACGTCGTGCAGGAACTCGACCAGCTCGAAGGTCTTTCGGCGAACGCCGACGACTTCTTCGGTCTGGGGAATCGCCGTCAGATGCTCGCGCACCTGGTGGACGCAGCTGCCCGAGGGCGCGACGACGTAGTCGAACTTGGCGAAATTCTTGACAAACAGGGCTTCGGTGGCGGCGGCTTCCGCGTGGCAGCCGGTGTTGGTCATCGGCTGGCCGCAGCAGGTCTGGTCGAACGGGTATTCCACCTCGAGGCCGAGGCGCTCGAGCAACTCGAGGGTGGCGATGCCGACCTCCGGCTCGAAGGCGTCGACGTAACAGGGGACGAACAGTCCGATCCGCATGGTCCTATCCCGTTTCCCTAAGCCGTTCCGCCGGGCCGTTCGCCCACGCCGTTAGGCGCCGTCTTCCGAGGCGCCCACCTGGACCAGCAGCTTGCCGAAGTTGCCGCCGGTGTAGAGGCTGTCGAGGTGTTCCACCGCCCGCGCGAGGTCGGGCCGCACGTCCTGCCGGGTCTTGATCCGGCCTTCCGCCATCCAGCCGCCCAGCGCCTGCACCGCCTCGCCCCAGCGCGCGGCGTAGTCGGTGACGATGAAGCCCTGCACGGTGAGCCGCCGCATCAGCATCTGGCGCCACGCCGCCGCGACGGCCGGACTCGGGCGCTCCGAAGAGTCTTTGGACGTGTCGTTGTAGGAGGCGATCAGGCCGCACAGCGGCATCCGCCCGAACAGCCGCATCCGCGCGAACACCGCGTCTGAGATCGGGCCGCCGACCTGCTCGAAGTTGATGTCGACGCCGTCGGGCGCCAGGGCGTCGAGGCGGGCGCCGACATCCTCGCTGCGGTAGTCGATCGCCGCGTCGAACCCGAGCTCGTCGACGACGAACCGGCACTTGTCCGGCCCGCCGGCGATGCCGATCACCCGACAGCCCTTGATCTTGCCGATCTGCCCGACGACCTGGCCGACGCCGCCGGCGGCGGCCGAGACCACCAGGGTCTCGCCGGCCTTCGGGCGGCCGATGTCGAGCAGGCCGAAATACGCCGTCGGGCCGACGAGGCCGAACACGCCGAAGGCGAGGGAGAGCGGCACGCCCGGCGGCAGGGCCAGGGGCTGCAGGCCCTGCCCGTCGGTGACCATGTGGTCGGCCCAGACGCCCATGCCGGAATAGAGCGCGCCGGGCTCGACGCCGTCCTTCCGGCTCTCGATCACGCGCCCGGCCACGAGGCCGCGCATCGGCTCGCCGACGCCCACCGGCGGCATGTACTGCTCGGCGTCGCTCATCCAGATGCGGTTGGTCGGATCGAGCGACAGGTACAGCACCTGCAGCAGGAACTGGCCTTGCTGCAGCTCGGGCAGAGCCTCGGCGCCGTAGGCGAGGTCGCCCTCGGCGACGGCCCCGACCGGGCGGCGCGCGAGGCGCCAGATGTTCCGTTGCCGGGCCATGCGCCTTCCCTGATGTTCCTTCGAAGCCGCGACGCGCCGCCTTGGAACGATTTCAATCCGGTCTATCGAATCAGGTTGGTCTTGGCGAGGTCGAGGACCGCGTCACCGCGTCCGCTCATCACCGCCCGCAGCATGTAGAGGCTGAAGCCCTTCACCTGCTGGCCGTCGATCTTCGGCGGGATCGAGAGCTCGTTGCGCGCCACCGCCACGTCGAGCAGCGACGGCCCGTCGAAGGCCAGGAACTCGCGGATCGCGCCTTCGAGTTCACCCGGATCCTCGACCCGAATCGCGAAGATGCCGGCCGCCCGCGACATCGCGGCGAAGTCCGGGTTGTCGAGCGCGACGCCGGTCTCGAGGTAGCCCGCGGCCTTCATCTCCATCTCGACGAAGCCGAGCGAGCCGTTGTTGAACACCACCACCTTCACGGGCAGCCGGTGCTGGCGCAGCGTCAGGAAGTCGCCCATCAGCATGCTGAAGCCGCCGTCGCCGCACAGCGCGATCACCTCGCGCCGGGGCGAGGCGGCCTGGATGCCGATACCCTGGACCATGGCGTTGGCCATCGAGCCGTGGACCCACGAGCCGACGAGTCGGCGCTTCCCGTTCATCTTGAGGTAGCGCGCCGCCCAGATCGTCGGCGTGCCGACGTCGGCGGTGAACACCGCGTCGTCGGAGGCGGCGTCGCTCAGGAGCTTGGTGAGGTATTGCGGGTGGATCGGCTTGCGGCCGGGCTTGCCCGTCGCCAGCTCGTCGAGCCCTTCGCGCGCCTTGGCGTAGTGCTTGAGGCTGCCGTCGAGCCAGGCGCGGTCGGCCTTCACCGCGAGCAACGGCCGCAGCGCGCGGATCGTGGCGCCGACGTCGCCGACGAGGCCGAGGTCGAGCCGGCAGCGGCGCCCGAGCTCTTCCGGGCGCAGGTCCACCTGCGCCACCTTCGCGTCCTTCGGGTAGAACTGCTTGTAGGGAAAGCCGGTGCCGAGCATCAGCAGCGTCTCGCAGCCGACCATCGCCGCGTAGCCGGACGAGAACCCGATCAGCCCGGTCATGCCGACGTCGTAAGGGTTGTCGTATTCGACGAACTCCTTGCCGCCGAGCGCGTGGACGATCGGGCTCTTCAGGGCCTCGGCGAGCTGCAGCAGCTCGGCATGCGCCCCGGCGCAGCCGCGACCGCAGAGCAGCGTGATCTTGCGGGAGCCGTTCAGCAGCTCGGCCAAAGCCGCAAGGTCGGCCTCGGCCGGCTGCACCACGGGCTTCGGCGGCACGAGGCCGGCCTTCGTCGCCACGGCGCGGGCCGGCGCGTCCTTCAGCGCGACGTCGCCGGGGATGACGACCACCGCGACGCCGCGCTGCCCGATCGCGGCGCGCATGGCGTTCTCCAGCACGTAGGGGAGCTGGGCGGGATCGGAGACCTGCTCGCAATAGTGGCTGCAGCCGCGGAACAGCTCGGTCGGGTGCGTCTCCTGGAAGTAGCCCGAGCCGATCTCGGCCGACGGGATGTGCGCCACCAGCGCCAGGACCGGCGTGCGCGAGCGATGGCAATCGTAGAGGCCGTTGATCAGGTGGACGTGGCCGGGGCCGCACGAGCCGGCGCAGACCGCGAGCTGCCCGGTGACCTGGCTCTCGGCGCCGGCCGCGAACGCGCCGGATTCCTCGTGGCGGACGTGGATCCACTCGATCACGCCGCGCGCCCGGATCGCCTCGGTGATCGCGTTCAGGCTGTCGCCGACGACCCCGTAGATGCGCCGGACGCCGGCCTCCTGCAGGGTCTCGACGACGTGGTCGGCGACGGTGGTGATCCGCATACGTTCGGCTCCGTGGATTCGGAGGGCGAACTTTTTGCGGTGCGGCGCGGTTCCGGCGAACGGGTCGGGGCCGGTGACGGATGTCGCTCTCGCTACGGGATTGAGCCGATGGCAGGCGTCGAGCGCAGCGCCGCTCAGCCGGCCGACGCCTCGCTCAGGATCGCCGCGATGATCGGGCGAAGCTCGGGCAGCGACACCGTCGCGATCTTCCATAGGATGAGGTCGTCGATGCGATTTTACTCGTGCCGGAGCTTGTTGCCGACGGCGGCGATCTCGGACCATGGTACGGCCGGAAAGCGTGTCTTCGCATCCGGCGGCACGTGTCGGCTCGCTTCCGATACGATCTCGACACGTCGTTCGACGGCGAGGCGCATCACCAGGTCCATGCGATAATCGGCGAACGTTCGTCCCGCGACGATGTCCGCAGCCGCGTCGCTCATCGTCAGGATATCCGTGAGGCGTGCAATCGCCGACCGCTTCATCACAGGACCTGGATGGCCTCGCGCTCGATCTCGGCCCGCAATTGAGGGTGTAGGCCTTCCCGCGTCGTCAAGTCGACCCGGCACCCGAGCGCCTGCGCGAGGTAGGCTTCCGTCCTGAACAATTCGACGAAGCCGAACCGGTCGTATTGCGGGTCGACGAACAGGTCGACGTCGCCATCGAGGCCGGCCTCGTCCCGGGCGACGGAGCCGAAGAGGTAGAGCGCGAGAATGCCGGAATTCTGAAGATGCCCGGCCCGCTCGGTGAGTCTGGCGATCACGTCGCTGCGCTGCATCGCATGCCACCGTCGTTCCGCATCACGATCGAAGGCCAAGCCGCCACCGATTCGAACAGGCCCGCTAGTCAACCCGAGGGAGCCGAAAAGCTCAATCGTCCATCTTCAAGGCGGCGATGAACGCCTCCTGCGGGATCTCGACGCGCCCGAACTGGCGCATCTTCTTCTTGCCTTCCTTCTGCTTGTCCAGGAGCTTGCGCTTGCGCGAGATGTCGCCGCCGTAGCACTTGGCGGTCACGTCCTTGGACAGGGCCTTGATCGTCTCGCGGGCGATGATCTTGCCCCCTAACGCCGCCTGGACCGGGATCTGGAACAGGTGGCGCGGGATCAGGTCCTTCAGCTTCTCGCACATGGCGCGACCGCGATGCTCGGCGCGGGTGCGGTGGACCAGCATCGAGAGCGCGTCGACCGGCTCGGCGTTGACGAGGATCGACATCTTCACGAGGTCGCCCTCGCGGTAGTCCGAGATGTGGTAGTCGAACGAGGCGTAGCCCTTCGAGATCGACTTGAGGCGGTCGTAGAAGTCGAACACCACCTCGTTCAGCGGCAGGTCGTAGACGACCATGGCGCGTTTTCCCACGTAATTGAGGTCCACCTGCGAGCCGCGCCGGTCCTGGCACAGCTTCAGCACGCCGCCGAGATGCTCGTCGGGGGTGAGGATGGTGGCGCGGATCCACGGCTCCTCGATCGCCGTGATCTTCATCACGTCGGGCATGTCGGCCGGGTTGTGCAGCTCCTTCACCGTGCCGTCGGTCATCTGCAGGCGGTAGACCACGGAGGGCGCCGTCGAGATCAGGTCGAGGTTGAACTCGCGCTCGAGCCGCTCCTGGATGATCTCGAGGTGCAGCAGCCCGAGGAAGCCGCAGCGGAAGCCGAAGCCGAGGGCGGCCGAGGTCTCCATCTCGTAGGAGAACGAGGCGTCGTTGAGCCGGAGCTTGCTCATCGCGCTGCGCAGGGTCTCGAATTCGGCCGCATCCACGGGGAACAGCCCGCAGAACACTACCGACTGCACGTCCTTGAAGCCCGGCAGCATCTCCTTGCACGGGCGCTTGTCTTCCGTGAGCGTGTCGCCGACGCGGGTGTCGGCGACCTCCTTGATCGAGCCCGTGAAGAAGCCGACCTCGCCGGGGCCGAGCTCGCCGATGTCGGCCATCTTCGGACGGAACACGCCGATCTTGTCGACGCCGTGCACCGCGTCGGCCCGCATCATGCGGATGTTCATGCCCTTCTTGAGCACGCCGTCGACGATGCGCACCAGCACGACGACGCCGAGGTAGACGTCGTACCAGCTATCCACCAGCAGCGCCTTCAGGGGCGCGTCGCGGTCGCCCTTCGGCGGCGGCAGGCGCTTGACGATGGCTTCCAGCACCGCCTCGATGTTCAGCCCGCTTTTCGCCGAGATCGCCACGGCCTCGGACGCGTCGATGCCGATCACCTCCTCGATCTGGGCGCGGATGCGCTCGGGCTCGGCGGCCGGCAGGTCGATCTTGTTGAGGACGGGCACGATCTCGTGGTTGGCGTCGAGCGCCTGGTAGACGTTGGCCAGCGTCTGCGCCTCGACGCCCTGGCTCGCATCCACAACCAGCAGCGAGCCTTCGCAGGCGGCGAGCGAGCGGGACACTTCGTAGGCGAAGTCGACGTGGCCGGGCGTGTCCATCAGGTTGAGGACGTAGTTCTTGCCGTCCTCGGCCTTGTATTCCAGGCGCACGGTCTGCGCCTTGATGGTGATGCCGCGCTCCTTCTCGATGTCCATCGAATCGAGCATCTGCTCGCTCATGTCGCGCAGCGCCACGGTGCCCGTCGTCTGGATCAGGCGGTCGGCGAGCGTCGACTTGCCGTGGTCGATATGCGCGACGATCGAGAAGTTGCGGATGTTGTCGATCGGCGTGGTCGTCATCGATGCGGATCTCCGGCGCGCGTGCGGCCGGCCGGAGGGCCGTCGTCGCGCGCCGTCTGATGTGAGGAGGCGGTGTCGGTCGTCCCGGGGGGATAGCAGCCGCAGGGGGGAGCGCCAAGCGCGGGCGGCGTCGCGGGGCGAATCCCTCGGTGACGGAGACCGAATGGGCCTGTCCGGCCCCACGGCCCTTCGGATTTTGGGCGTTCGGCCCTATCTAGAGGGCATACCCTCCGCGCAATCCCGTGCTTTGGGCTCCGAAGCGGAAGGCCCAAGATGGCTCGCACTCCCCCCAACGGGCGTTCGCCCAGCATCTCGATGTCGGACTTCAACGCCCGCGTGAAGCGCGTGCTCGAAGGCAACGAGGAAGTGACCCGCGGCGCGCCGCGCGCGACCCCGGGCTGGAGCCGCCGCCGCAACACCCGGCCGCCGGTCGGCGCCGAGGCCCAGCCCGAGGCGGAGACCTCCGAGGCGACGGAGTCCGAGACCGAGTCCGAGGATTCCGAGGCCGAGAAGCCGGCCACCGAAGAGGCCTGAGACCTCCGCTTCACGTCGGCCCGCGGCTTCGCGGACCGACGTCCGGCCGCTCAGGCTCGCGGCGCCTCGTCCTTCGCCCGAGCCTCGGCGGCCATGACCACGAGGACCTTTCGCAACGCGCCCATGTCGCCGACTCGCTCCGGGAAGGTCACCCGCGCGGTCCGGTCGGCGGCGAGCAGGTCCATCCCCTCCGGGTCGAGCCCGGTGAGGCGCCACGCGGCCGCCCCCTCCGAGGCGGCGTAGAGCGCCAGCGCGTCGGCGTGGTCGGCGTTCATGTGCTCGATCGCGCCGCGCTCGCCGGCCACGATCGCCTCGGCGCCCGCGAGATCCAGCAGCAGCTCGGCCTTCGTCAACGTCGCCGCCTTGGCGAAGCCCCCGTTGAGGTGGCCGGCCGTCGGCTCCAGCGCGAAGAATCCGAAATCCGGGAAGTCGGCGTAGAGCGCGGCCTTCGGGTGCCGGGCGAGGAAGCGCGCCCGCACGCGGGGCTCGTCGGTCCGCACCGCCCGCCCGACGACGGTCAGCCGCGGGTGGGCGAGCGGGTCGCCCTTGCCGCCGGCCGAGAACAGCAGCGAGCAGCGCGGGTCGGCGAGCAGGTTGCGGGTGTGCGCCGAGAGCTGCGACAGCAGCATCAGCGGCGTGCCGTCGACGTCGGTGGCGATGGTCGTCAGCGAGGCGAACGGCGTGCCGTCGGAATCGAGCGTCGCCAGGGCGCCGGAGCGGATGCTGCGCAGCAGGCGCCGCGACAGGCCGATCGCGTCGAACGGGGCCTGCGCCGCCGGAAGCGGCCGCGCCGGACCGCGCGGCCCCCCCGATTCGGTCCCGCCCACGCCGTCGGATGTCTCAGCCATCGCGCCCCTCGCTCCCCGGAAGCGGCGGAAACGAAAAACGCCGCGCCGACCGCATCATAGGGCGAAATCGCGACCGCCGACGAGACGGGCGAGACGCGGCGCATCGCCCGGATACGGCCAAGCTCCCATGGCCGCTCGCTTTTTTCGAAACTTCGGCTTAAAGCGACAGACCGTCCGCGCGAAACGGACACGGTCATACGACTCGTCGTCGCGTTCGCGTTTTTGCCTGCCCCGTCCGGGGCCGGAGGCGGCGACGCGGGCCACCGCCACGCGCCCGCGACCGCCCCGTCAGTCAAGGAACGCGCATGCCGACCATCGCCCTCGTCGACGACGACCGCAACATCCTCACCTCGGTGTCGATCGCGCTGGAGACCGAAGGATACCGGATCCAGACCTACACCGACGGCGCCTCGGCGCTCGACGGGCTCAAGCACTCGCCCCCCGACCTCGCGATCTTCGACATCAAGATGCCGCGCATGGACGGGATGGAGCTTCTCAGGCGCCTGCGGCAGAAATCGGACCTTCCGGTGATCTTCCTCACCTCGAAGGACGAGGAGATCGACGAATTGTTCGGCCTCAAGATGGGCGCCGACGACTTCATCCATAAGCCGTTCTCGCAGCGCCTGCTGGTCGAGCGGGTGAAGGCGGTGCTGCGCCGCTTCGCCCCGAAGGACGGGCCGGGCGCCGCCGCCCGCGAGGCCGACGCCGCCGCCCGCTCGCTGGAGCGCGGCTCGCTGATGATGGACCCGGAGCGCCACACCTGCACCTGGAAGGGCGAGCCGGTGACCCTGACGGTCACCGAGTTCCTGATCCTCCAGGCGCTCGCCCACCGCCCGGGCGTCGTGAAGAGCCGCAACGCGCTGATGGACGCGGCCTACGACGACCAGGTCTACGTCGACGACCGCACGATCGACAGCCACATCAAGCGGCTGCGCAAGAAGTTCAAGGTGACCGACACCAGCTTCGACATGATCGAGACGCTCTACGGCGTCGGCTACCGCTTCAAGGAAGGCTGAAGGCCTTCCACACTGCCTCATGGGTTCTCACCCATGAGGTCCGGCGGACGACCGCCGCCCCGCCGTCGCGGGGGGCCGATCCCGATGCGTGAGACGCCTCGGGATCGCGTTTCGCCCGCCTCGCTTCCCTCGATTCCCCGTCGAAGACCGGACCGTCGTGACGTCGCAGACCGATGAAGAGCCGCGCCGCGGCCCGCTCGCATGGCCGCGGGCCTCCTGGGATGCGATCGGACAGCGGGCCTCGTCGAGCCTGACCCGCCGCATCGTGGTGCTCAACCTCGTCGGGCTGATCGCGCTGCTCGTCGGGTTCCTGTACCTCAACCAGTTCCGGCAGGGGCTGATCCAGGCCCGCGTCCAGAGCCTGGCGATCCAGGGCGACATCATCGCCGGCGCCATCGCCTCGTCCGCCTCGGTCGACACCGGGACGATCCGCATCGACCCCGACAAGCTGCTCCAGCAGCAGGCCGGCGAGGGCAACGGCACCGAGGAGGAATCCTCGCCGCTGGCCTTCTCGCTCAACCCGGAGCAGGTGGCGCCGCTGCTGCGCCGGCTCGTCACCCCGACCGGCAACCGCGCGCGGGTGTTCGACAGCGAGGGCGGCCTGCTGTTCGACACGCGCTCGCTGTTCAACCGGCCCGAGGGCGGGGCCGGCACCGCGCAGGTCCGCAAGCGCTCCCTGCTCGAGCGCGCCTTCGAGGTCGCGCAGGCCTGGAGCTTCGGCCTGTTCGGCGAGCGGGTGAAGCCGCAGGAGGAGGTCGGGCCGACGAACGGCCATTCGCTGCGCGAGGTCCAGACCGCGCTGAACGGTGCCCGCGGCAGCCTCGTGCGCCGCAACGAGCTCGGCGAGACCACGGTCTCGGTCGCCGTGCCGATCCAGCGCTCGGGGGCGGTGCGCGGCGCGCTGCTGCTCTCGACGCAAGGGGACGCGATCGACCGGGTCATCGCCTCGGAGCGCTTCGGCCTGTTCCAGGTCTTCCTCGTCGCCGCGATGGTGATGGTGGTGCTCTCGATCCTGCTGGCCGGCGCCATCGCCGGGCCGGTGCGGCGCCTGGCGGAGGCCGCCGAGAAGGTGCGGATGGGAATCAAGACCCGCGAGGAGATCCCCGACTTCACCAGCCGCACCGACGAGATCGGCCACCTCTCCGGCGCCCTGCGGGACATGACCCAGGCGCTCTACAGGCGCATCGACGCGATCGAGAGCTTCGCCGCCGACGTCAGCCACGAGCTGAAGAACCCGCTGACTTCGCTCCGCAGCGCGGTCGAGACCCTGCCGCTCGCCCGCAACGACGATTCGCGCAGCCGCCTGATGGCGATCATCCAGCACGACGTGAAGCGCCTCGACCGCCTGATCAGCGACATCGCCGACGCCTCGCGGCTCGATGCCGAGCTCGCCCGCGCCGAGGCGCGACGGGTCGACCTGCGCAAGCTCCTGTCCACGGTCGTCTCGGTGGCCAACGAGCGCAAGCGCCCGAAGGACTGCGTGATCCAGCTCGACGTCGACGCGCCCGCCGGCGACCAGGACGCGCCGTTCGCGATCATCGGGCACGACAGCCGCCTGGGCCAGGTGGTCAACAACCTCCTCGACAACGCCCGCTCGTTCTCGCCGACGGAGGCGAAGGTCCGCGTCGCCCTGCGGCGGGTGCGCGGCGACATCGAGCTGATCTGCGAGGACGAGGGGCCGGGCATCCCCGAGCACGCCCTGGAGCGGATCTTCGAGCGCTTCTACACCGACCGCCCCGAGCAGGGCTTCGGCCAGAACTCGGGCCTCGGCCTCTCGATCTCCCGCCAGATCGTCCAGGCGCATCGCGGCTCGATCCGCGCCGAGAACCGCCCCGGCCCGGCCGACGAGGACGGCGAGCCGACGGTCCGCGGCGCCCGCTTCATCGTCCGCATCCCGGCGGCCCCGCGGCAGATGTCGGCGGCGTGACGGGGGTGGCGCGGCAACGGTCCGACCGAGGGCGACCGCTCCGCCTCCCTACCAAAGGCTCCGGCAAAAGCGCGGGTCCCTTCTCCCAGGGGGAGAAGGACAGGATGAGGGGCGTGACATGTCCTGAGAGGGCACGCCCCTCCCCCCTCGGAGCGACCAGGTTCACGCCTGTCGGCGCGCCCGAACCGGACGGATCGCGCGAAACGCGGCGCGCCGGGCACGACCTTGCCATGACGGCGTTCGACGATGCCTGACCCGACAAGCCGACGAGACCGGCCGGGCTTCCCAGATGCTCCGGCGGCCGACCTACGCGAAACCGTCCACGCCACCTGCGTCGTCGTCGGCGAGGCGGGCGTGCTGATCCGGGGCGAATCGCGGGCCGGCAAGTCGAGCCTCGCCCTGGCGCTGATCGAGTGGTGCACCCTTCAGGGCGGCTTCGCGGCGCTGGTCGGCGACGACCGGGTCCGCGTCGAAGCCCGTCACGGGCGCGTCGTGGCGCGCCCGCACCCGGCCATCGCCGGCCTGATCGAGGTCCGCGGCCACGGGATCGTCGCGGTGGACCACGTCCCGGCCTGCATCCTGCGTCTCGTCGTCGACCTCGTGGCGCCCGGGCCGCGCCTGCCCGAACCGCAGGAGCCGGAGGTCGCGATCGTCGGCGTCGCCCTCCCCTGCCTGCGGATCGACCGGGCGGCGCGGAACGTCGGCCTCGCGCCGGGGCTCGTCCTCGCGAAGCTGCTCGCGGCGACGCCTGGCGTGTCTTCGCAGTCGCACACGCCGCCTCGTTGCGGCGAGGCGCCCGCACCCCATAGCGCGGGTGCGGCAGGCGTGGCATGATTGGGACGACGGGCGATCAAAACGTCGCGACGCCTTGAGCCTGTGCGTGCAATGCACAAATTGGCGGACTCGTTCACAGGACACCGGAATACGTGTCGATGATTGGCATGGTGCTCGTCACCCACGGACTGCTCGCGACCGAATTCCGGGCAGCGCTGGAGCACGTGGTCGGCCCTCAGAAGCAGATCGAGACCATCACGATCGGGCCGGAAGACGATATGGAGCTGCGGCGGCGGGACATCATGTCCGCGGTCGGCCGCGTCGACACCGGCACGGGCGTCGTCGTGCTCACCGACATGTTCGGCGGCACGCCGTCGAACCTGGCCCTGTCCTGCATGAACGGCGGCGCCGTCGAGGTGGTGGCGGGCATCAACCTACCGATGCTGATCAAGCTCGCCAGCGTGCGCGACGCGGAATCGCTCGGCGACGCGGTGCTTCACGCCCAGGAAGCCGGCCGCAAGTACATCAACGTCGCCTCGCGCGTGCTCGCCGGCAAATAGTCTTCCCCCCGATCTTGCCGTCCCGACCGCCGACCCGTTACGCACGGTGACGGCCGCGCCGTGCGCGTGCCGGAACAGGCTCGCGCTGCCTACGGCGCGGCGACGGACAGGGAAGCGCGCCGGCGGATGGACGACCTCTTCGAGCCGGACGACGAGCCCCCGACCGTTCCGGAGGGCGGTTTCCTGCGGCGCCTGCCGATCATCAACCGGCGCGGCCTGCATGCGCGGGCCTCGGCCAAGTTCGTCCAGACCGTCGAGCGCTTCGACGCGCAGGTCACCGTCACGCGCGCCGGGGAGACGGTGGGCGGCCGCTCGATCATGGGCCTGCTGACGCTCGGCGCGGCGCAGGGCACCCACGTGACGGTCACCGCCGTCGGCGCCGACGCCGAGGCCTGCCTCGATGCGATCGAAGCCCTGCTCGCCAACAAGTTCGGCGAGGACGAGTAGCGGATCGGACCAAATCCGGTCGATCCCTCCGGGGTGGCGGATCTGGGCTTCGCTCGAGCGCCGCGCGGGCTTGCCCGATACGGCCTCCGCTTGATCGCGCGGCGGCCTATCAGGCCCGGGCCGCGCGGCGCCAGACCACCGCCCGGGCGCCCGCGCCGAGGTGGAGCGTGCCGGCGACCAGCTCGCCGGCGCGGCGTGCGAGCTCGATCCGCATCTGCCCGCGGCGCCCGAACAGGCGCGTCACCACCCGCACCATCGACGCCTCCGACGGGTCGGCGATGATCGGGCGCGCCGCGTGGCGCGCATCGAGCGCCAGGAATTCCTCGACCGCAGCCGGGATCAGGGCCGAGTCGGAGACGTGTTCGACGTCGGCCGCCGCGTCCTCGGCGGACAGGACGCCGACGACGCAATCGGCCGGAACCGTCCGGCGCCCGTCCGCGCGGGCGGCGAGGACCGGGCGGAGGGCCGCGCCGCCCATCGGCAGGCGGGCCGGCGCCGCGAGCCGCATGGGCCGCCGCAGGCCGGCGAGCCGCCCGCGGATCGCGGCCTCGACCTGTTCCGCCCGCGGGCCGTCGATCAGGGCGGCGGCCGGATGCTGCAGGCTCGGCGGCTGCCACAGCTCGGCCCGCGCCCGCCCCCAGATCGCATGCGGCATCGCCATCGGCATCACGCCGCGCAATGCCTCGCGGCCGCTCCCGTCCCGGTCCCAGGCCAGGGCGAAGGCGATGGCCCGGCCGCCGGACTGATGCCGGGCCGCGCTCAGCAGGTAATCCGGGTCGACCCGCGGATCGGTGATCGCGTTGCGCGTCATCAGCGCCCGCCAGGCGGCGACCGCGCCGTCGTCGACGGTGCCGGCGAGGCGCAGGTCCACCCGCCAACCTTCGGTGGCCGCCTCGGTGCCGGTCGAAACCGGGTGGACGTCCACCGCCGCGTCGGGCTGGGCCTGTCCGCCCTGGATCACCGTGAAGCCGTGCGTCATGGCACCTGCGTCCCGCCTTGGCTACGAATCGTCCCGATCCGGGACGTTCGGGCCCCCTCGGGCGCCCTTCGACAGGCTGGTTTCAAGGATGGTGCCGCGGGCTCCGTCATACCAAATCCGGTCGATCCCTTCGGGATGGCGGATTTGGGCTTCGCTCAAGCGCCGCGCGGGCTTGCCTGACACGGCCTCCGCTTCGATTGCGCGGAGGCCGTATCAGCCGCCGGGAATCGCCAGCGGGTTGTTCGTCAGCGCCGCCGCATCCGGCGCGTCGATCCGCGGGCGGCCGAGGAAGGCGTCCCAGAGGCTGACGACGAAGGCCGGATCGAGGTCGCGGACGATCAGCACCAGGCGTGAGGTGCGGTCGTCGTCGGGCCAGGCCGGCAGGGTGACGGGGGCGTGCACCACGTGCTGGACGCCGTGGACCACCACCGGCCGGTCGGGGTCGTCGGCGATCGCGACGAGGCCCTTGAGGCGCAGGAGCTTCGGGCCGTGCCCGCCCCGCAGCAGATCCAGGAACATCTCGAACGCCGGGCGCGGCACCGGCGCGTCGCTGGTCAGCGAGAAGGCGCGGATCGCCGCGTCGTGCCGATTCACGTCGTGGGCGTGGCCGTCCGTCTCGGGCACCGCGCCGAGCCAGGCGCGCACGTCGGCGGCCTTGCCGTCGAGGCCGAAGAAGCCGCCGAGCAGCGTCGCCGCCGGCACGTCGGGCGGATCGATCGGCGCGGACGGGTTGAGGGCGGCCAGCCGCGCCCGCAGAGGCGCGGTGTCCCCGGCCAGATCGGCTTTCGCGAGCACGATCCGGTCGGCCACCGCGGCCTGTCGCATCGCTTCCGGGTGGTCGTCGAACGTCGCGGACCCGTTGACGGCGTCGACGACGGTGACGACGCCCTGGAGCCGGTACCGCATCACGAGATAGGGATGGTAGATCAGCGCGTGCAGGATCGGCGCCGGGTCGGCGAGCCCGGTGGTCTCGATCACCACCCGGCGGAACGGCGTGATCCGGCCGTTGTCGCGCTTGCGCAGCAGGTCTTCCAGCGTCGCGATCAGGTCGCCGCGCACGGTGCAGCACAGGCAGCCGGCGCCGAGGAGGACCATGTCCTCGGTGACGCCCTCGATCAGCAGGTGGTCGAGCCCGATCTCGCCGAACTCGTTGACGATGACGACGGTGTCGGCGAGCGCCGGGTCCCGCAGCATCCGGTTGAGCAGCGTGGTCTTGCCGGCTCCGAGGAAGCCGGTGAGCACGGTGAGCGGGATCGGGTCCGGTCGGCGGGGGGCGTCGGTCATGCGCCCGGCCTAGCGCGGCCGGGCGGCGGGCTCAATCGCTGAGGCCGATCACTCGTCCGCGGTCGCAGCAGACTTCGCAGCGGACGACTTGGCAGCGGACGACTTGGCAGCGGACGACTTGGCAGCGGACGACTTGGCAGCGGACGACTTGGCAGCGGACGACTTGGCAGCGGACGACTTGGCAGCGGACTTTGCCCCGCCGGGCTTGGCCTTCGCCGTCGGCTTGGCGGGCGTCACCTTGGCAGATGTCGGCTTGGCCGGCGCAGGTTTGCCGCCCTTCTGGGTCGCCGTCGTCGCCGGCTTGGTGTGGGCCGGCGTATGCTTGGCCTCCGGCATGCCGGAGGCGTCCACCGCGGTGTAGGCGCTGGCCGAGCGGGGCACGCCGCCGGCGACGGCGGGCTTCGCCTTCCCCTGCGACTTGGCCTGCGCCTTGGCCTCCACGGCCGCGGCCCGCTTCTGCTTGGCCGCCTCCAGCGCCGCCTCGCGCTTGGCCTTGGCGGCCTCGAGCTTCGCGGTGCGGCTCGAGGCGGCGGCGGCCTTCTCGGCCTCGGCCTGCTCGTTGAGCATAATCTGCCCCTCGGCCGGGTCGCGACCGATCCAGACCAGGATCGGCTGCAGCGGCGCGCGCGGCGGCAGGGTCCGGTTCCGCGCGGCCGCGCCGTTCAGCGTCGCCAGGGTCAGCGCGGACGAGGACAGGCCGGCGGCCCCAAGGAACTGCGCGCCGGCGCTGTCGGCCGCGCCGGCGATGGCGCCCGGGCCTTCGTCGATCGGCATCGGCTTCTTGCGGTCGCAGATGTAGGGCCGCATGTCGGGCGGCGCGCCGATCGGCGAGGCCGGCATCGCGTCGAGGGTCTGCGCGGTCCAGCCGGCGGACTGGCCGAAGCCGTAATCGAACAGGTCGGCGGCCTTGAGGTCGCGCTCGCGCGCGCTCGGGCTGCCCATCACGATGGTGAGGATGCGCCGACCGTTGCGGTTGGCGCTCGCCACCACGTTGAAGCCGCCCGCGCAGATGAAGCCGGTCTTCATCCCGTCGACGCCGGCGTAGCGCCCGAGCAGGCCGTTGTGGTTGGCCATCACCGAGCGGCCGAACTGGATCGCCGAGATCGAGAACAGGTCGTGCGAATCGGGGAAGTCGCGCAGCAGCGCGCGGCCGAGCACCGCCATGTCGCGGGCCGAGGTCCATTGCCGGGGATCGGGCAGACCGTTCGGGTTGTACCAGCGGCTCTCGCGCATGCCGATCTTGCGCGCGGTCTCGTTCATCATGTCGGCGAAGCCGTCGACCGTGCCGCCGAGCGTCTCGCCGATCGCGAAGGCCACGTCGTTGGCCGACTTGACCATGATGATCTTCAAAGCGTTGTCGAGGGTGAGCTGCGTGCCCGGCTTGAAGCCCATCTTCGAGGGCGGCTCGGCGGCGGCGGCGGCCGAGATCGTGATCATCGAATCGAGCGAGACTTTGCCCTGCCGCACCAGGTCGAGGGCGACGTAGGTGGTCATCAGCTTGGTGATCGAGGCCGGGTACCAGGGGTCGGTCGCCCCTTGCGCGTAGAGCACCTTGCCGGAATCGACCTCCACCACGAGCACGGGTGCGGTCACGGCGTCGGCCGCCTGCGCACCGAGGAGGCCGGCGAGCGTGGCGAGCCCCAGGGAGAGGCGCCTCAGAAAACGGTTCGACATCGACCCCGACTCAAAGCAATGGAACGCCGCGCCGGCACCGGGCCCGGTGCCGTCCCTCTCGCGGCTGCGAACAAGGGCCCATGGATCGCCGGCCGTTCAACGCGGGCACCGTGGCAAGAGCATGGCGGAGCCTCAGCGTCTCGGCAGGCCCATGGCTGAGCTTCGCGCCTCGGGACACCGATGTGGCGTTGCGGCACGCGGACGCCTATGTGCTGTCGCTCGACGACCTTTTGGAACGGGACGGGGGCCGCGCCGACGGCGCGCGGGCACGGCGGGGCGATGGCGTACGCGGTCAAGGAACTCTTCCACACGCTTCAGGGCGAGGGTGCGCAGGCCGGGCGGGCGTCCGTGTTCTGCCGGTTCGCCGGCTGCAACCTGTGGTCCGGCCGCGAGGCCGACCGGGCCGAGGCGGTCTGCCGGTTCTGCGACACCGCCTTCGTCGGCACCGACGGCGAGGGCGGGGGCAAGTTCGCCACCGCCGACGACCTGGCAGACCGGATCGCGCAGACCTGGGAGGGCGGTCCGCACGGGCACTACGTCGTCTTCACCGGCGGCGAGCCGCTGCTGCAGCTCGATCCCGCCCTGATCGCGGCGGTCCACGCCCGCGGCTTCGCCATCGCGGTGGAGACCAACGGAACGCTGGCGGCGCCCGAGGGGATCGATTGGATCTGCGTCAGCCCCAAGGCCGGCGCCCCCCTGGTGCAGCGGCACGGCGACGAGTTGAAGCTGGTCTTCCCGCAGGCCGGCCTCGCGCCGGAAACCGTCGCCGACCTCGACTTCCACCATCGCTGGCTTCAGCCGATGGACGGCCCGGACCGGGTCGCCAACACCGGCGCGGCGGTCGCCTATTGCCGGGCGGATGCGCGCTGGCGGCTCTCGCTCCAGACGCACAAGATGATCGGGATTCCGTAGCGGGCGCTCTGGAGCCGCGAAAGGTCCTTGCGACTTGACAGCCCCCCGGAATGCTTGGAAGCCCGCTCGATGCGTCCGAGGCGGACGCCGTCGCGTGGGCGACGGTGCGGTCGGGCGCTGAGCGCAGCACCATCGGAGAGCGTGCGATGGACGTGATCGAGACCCGGCTCGCCGGGGTGATGCGGGTGAAGCCGAAGCGCTTCGGCGACGCCCGCGGCTGGTTCTCGGAGACGTTCCGCGTCGACGCGCTGGCGCGGGCCGGCATCACCTGCGCGTTCGTGCAGGACAACCAGTCGTTCTCCGTGCCCAAGGGAACGATCCGCGGCTTGCACTTCCAGGTCGCGCCGCAGCCGCAGGCCAAGCTCGTGCGGGTGCTCTCCGGGGCGATCCTCGATGTGGCGGTCGATCTCCGCCGCGATTCTGCCACCTACGGTCAGCATGTGACGGTGACGTTGGATGCGGAGGGCGGCGAGCAGCTGTTCATCCCGCACGGCTTCGCCCACGGGTTCTGCACCCTGACGCCCGACACGATGGTGGCCTACAAGGTGGACGCGTACTACAGCCCGGCCCACGACCGCGCCCTGGTCTGGAACGACCCCAAGGTCGGCATCGACTGGCCGGTCTCGGCGGCGGAGGCGATCCTGTCGGACAAGGACAAGGCGGCGCCGCGCCTGTCGGACCTCGGACCGGTGTTCTGAGGACCCGGCTTGCGACGACCGTCGACGCATTCAAGGAAAGGCCTGCCATGCGCATTCTGGTGACCGGAGGTTGCGGCTTCATCGGCTCCGCTCTCGTGCTCCATCTCGTGCGCGACCTCGGCCACGACGTGCTGACGCTGGACGCGCTGACCTACGCGGCCAACCCGGTGTCGCTGGACAGCCTCGCCGAGGATTCCCGCCACCGCCTTGTCGAGGCCGACATCTGCGACGCCGACGCGGTGCGCGCGGCCTTCGCAGACTTTGCGCCGGAGGCGGTGATGCACCTGGCGGCGGAAAGCCACGTCGACCGCTCGATCACCGATCCGGGCGCCTTCATCCAGACCAACGTCATCGGCACGCAGGTGATGCTGGATGCCGCGCGCGGCCACTACGAAGCACTGCCAGCGGAGGCGAAGGCGCGGTTCCGCTTCCTCCACGTCTCGACGGACGAGGTCTACGGCTCGCTGCCGCCGGACGCGTTCTTCACCGAGGACAGCCGCTACGATCCGCGCTCGCCCTACTCCGCCTCGAAGGCAGCCTCGGACCACCTGGCGCGGGCGTGGCACGAGACCTACGGCCTGCCGGTGCTGGTGACGAACTGCTCGAACAATTACGGGCCGCGCCACTTCCCGGAGAAGCTGATCCCGCTGATGATCCTCAACGCGCTCGAAGGCCGCAAGCTGCCGGTCTACGGCGACGGCCTGAACGAGCGCGATTGGATCCATGTCGAGGACCACGCGCGCGGCCTCGTGGCGGTGCTGGAGCGCGGCCGGGTCGGCGAGACCTATCTGCTCGGCGGCCGCGCGGTACGCAACAACCTCGCCGTGGTGAAGGCGCTCTGCGCCGCCTTCGACCGGCTTCGGCCCGAGGGCGCCCCGCACGAAAACCTGATCAGCTTCGTCGCCGACCGTCCCGGACACGACCGGCGCTACGCGATCGATCCGAGCAAGGCGGAGGCCGAAGTCGGCTGGGCGCCGTCCAAGACCTTCGAGCAGGCCTTGGAGGAGACCGTGCGCTGGTACCTCGACAACGAGGCCTGGTGGCGCCCGATCCGCGAGGGCCGCTACACCGGCGAGCGCCTCGGCCTCGCGCCGAGCGAGGGCGCGCCCACGACAGGCAAGGGCGCCTGAATGGACATCCTCGTTCTCGGCGGCGCCGGGCAGGTCGGCACCGAGCTGCAGGCCTACGCCTGGCCTGACGGCGTCACGGTGCACGCCCCCGACCGCGGAGCCCTCGACATCACCGACGCCGATGCCGTCGCCCGCCTGCTGGCGGAACGTCGCTTCGCGGCGGTGATCAACACGGCCGCCTACACCGCGGTCGACAAGGCCGAATCCGAGCCGGTTTCGGCCTGGCGCCTCAACGCGCTGGCGCCGGCGATCCTGGCCGCCGAGACGGCGCGCCACGCGATCCCGCTGGTGCACGTCTCCACCGACTACGTCTTCGACGGCACGCGCCCCGGCGCCTACCGGCCCGACGACCCCATCGCCCCGCGCAGCGTCTACGGCGCGAGCAAGGCCGGCGGCGAGCTGGCGGTGCGGGCCGGCAACCCGCGCCACGCGATCCTGCGCACCGCCTGGGTGGTGAGCCCGCACCGGGGCAACTTCGTGAAGACGATGCTGCGGCTCGCGGCCGAACGCGACCGGCTCACCGTGGTCGACGACCAGCACGGCTGCCCGACCTCCGCCGCCGACCTCGCCGCGGCGCTCGCCGTGGTCGCCCTGCGCATGGCGGACGACGCGAACGCGCCGACCGGGACCTTCCACTGCGTCAACGCCGGGACGACCACCTGGCACGGCTTTGCGCAAGCCGTCGTCGCCGGCAGCGTGGCGCGCGGCGGGCGCGAGGTGCCGGTCGCCGGCATCCCGACCAGCGCCTACCCGACGCCGGCGCGGCGCCCGGCCAATTCCGAACTGTCCACCGAGAGCCTGCACGCAGCCTACGGCATCGCGATGCGACCGTGGCAACAGGCTCTCGACACCATCCTCGACCGCCTGATCGGGCCGGTCCCAACGGAGGCGTCCCGATGAAGGGCATCATCCTGGCCGGCGGCTCCGGCACGCGGCTTCACCCGGCCACGCTGTCGATCAACAAGCAGCTGCTGCCGGTCTACGACAAGCCGATGATCTACTATCCGGTCTCGGTGCTGATGCTGGCCGGCATCCGCGAGATCCTGATCATCTCGAGCCCGGAACACCTCGACAACTACAAGCGCCTGTTCGGCACCGGCGAGCAGTTCGGCTTACGCTTCTCCTACGCGGTCCAGCCGAAGCCCGAGGGGCTGGCCCAGGCCTTCATCATCGGCCGCGACTTCGTCGGCGACGACGACGTGGCGCTGATCCTCGGCGACAACCTGTTCTTCGGCGCCGGCATGAGCGACCTGCTGGCGCGCGCCGCCGAGCGCAAGGCCGGCGCGACGGTGTTCGCCTACCACGTCGAGAACCCGCAGGCCTACGGCGTCGTCACCCTGGACGCGGCCGGGCGCCCGTTGCGCCTGGTCGAGAAGCCGACCGAGCCGGAATCGACCTGGGCGGTCACCGGCCTGTACTTCTACGACAACCAGGTGCTCGACATCGCCGCCGCGGTGAAGCCGTCGCCGCGCGGCGAGCTCGAGATTACCTCGGTCAACGAGGCCTACCTCGAGCTGAGCCAGCTCCACGTCGAGAAGATGTCCCGCGGCTACGCCTGGCTCGACACCGGCACCCACGACAGCCTGCTCGAAGCCTCCGAGTTCGTGCGCACGATCCAGAACCGTCAGGGCCTCCAGGTCGCATGCCTGGAGGAGATCGCGTTCGAGCGCGGCTTCATCGGTCGCGACCAGCTCGTCGCCCGCGGCGAGCTGTTCAAGAAGACCGCCTACGGGCAGAACCTCCTCAGGCTGGCGCGCGAACACGCGGCAGAATGAACCGCCGCCCGGGCGGGCGCTATTTCGGGCTGCAGCCGATGCAGATGCCGCGCATGAGCTGGTCGTCCTGCTTCTCGTTCGGCGTGCGCGTCCGGCGGTCGTCGGCGGTGGCCGCGCCGGCCCCGGTCGAGGGCGGCATGGTCCGGCCGACGCGCGAGGTGTTCGGCGCCGTCACCGTCGAGGCCGCGCCGCCGCCGGTCCCGGTCTCGGCCTGGGCGAGGGCTTGCCCCGCGAGGAAGCCTTGCCCCGGGAGGAAGCCTTGCCCCGGGAGGGACGACGCCAGAGCGGCGGCGAGGACGAAGACGGAAATCGGGCGGGTTCTGGACATCGTGCGCTCCTTGGTCCCGGCGTAACGCGGCTCGCGGCGCGGCGGTTCGACCTGTCGTGCGCCTCGTTCGCGTCCAACCTTTGCAGTCGGGCCTGCGCCGCCGTATCAGGACCCGCCTTCGCTGCGTCGCGAAGCGCCGACGCCCGCCGAGCCCGCACGCCGAACTTCCGGAGCCGACACCGCGATGCGGGAACCGAACGCGATCGACTTCTGGCGGGGGCTCGCCCTCGTCACGATCTTCATCAACCACGTCCCCGGCAACACCTTCGAGCGCTACACCTACTCGCAATACGGCATCTCGGACGCGGCCGAGCTGTTCGTGTTCCTGGCCGGCTGGTCGATCGGCATCGCCACCCGCGGCCGCGACGGCACGCCCGAGCCGCGCCTGCGCTCGGTCCTGCGCCTGCTGTCGCGCACCATCGAGGTCTACCGGGCGCAGCTCGCCGTGATGGTGATCGCGCTGGCGATGATCGCCGGCACCGCGCTGGTGTTCGACAACCCGCTCATCCTCGAATGGCACAATGCCGGCGGGTTCTTCGCCGACCCGATCCAGACCGTCGTCGGCATGGTCCTGCTGACCCACCAGCTCGGGTTCTTCAACATCCTGCCGCTCTACGTGGTGCTGCTCGGGATTGCCCCGGTCTTCGTGCTGATCGCCCGGCTGAACCGGCTCCTGGCGCTGGGGCTCTCGGTCGGGCTCTATCTCGCCAGCCTGGTCGAGGAGTGGAACCTGCAATCCTGGCCCGGCCAGGGCGACTGGTTCTTCGATCCGTGGTGCTGGCAGCTGCTGCTCGTGCTCGGCTTCGTGCTGCAGGACTGGAACCGCACCTCGGGCACGCTCCGGCTCTGGTCGCGTCGGCTGTTCCCCCTCGGGATCGCGATCGTCGTGCTCGGGATCGTGCTCTCCGTGCTGGAGATCCGGCCCGATCCGATGCTGGTGCCGGACCCGCGACTGCTGTTCACCTTCGACAAGACCTACCTGACGCCGGCACGCCTGTTACATTTCGTGGGCGTCCTTCTCGCGTTCGGCCCGGTCTACGGTATCATCGCGCCTCGGATCCCCTTGATTGTCGGGTATCTTGCGGGCTTGGGCCGGAATTCCCTGGCCGTGTTCTCCATGGGATCGATCTTGAGCCTCGGCGGCCAGCTCTTGCGGTTTCGGACCGGCGGCGGATTGGTCGTCGACATGATCGTGCTCGCCGTCGGCATCGTCGGCCTCGGCGCGACGGCGTGGTTCGTGGAATGGCGCGGCCGCAAGCCCCGGGTGGCGTCGTGAGGACAAGCGCGATGCACCGGATCGCCGTCGCATGGCTTATCGCCCTGCTCGCGGCTTGGCCGGTCGCGCCTTGGCCGGTCGCAGCTCAGGAGGCGCCCCGTGCGCCGGGCGTCCCGATGGTGGTGTCGCCGCCCTCCGGGGCCGGGAGCAAGGAGGCGGAGCCGGGCGATCCGAGCCTGTCGCCGGAATGCCGCGTCCCGGGCTCGCAGCTCTACACCCTGTCCCAGCTTCCGGCGGTGAAGGCGGCGTTGCAGAAGAACCGCCCGGTGCGGGTGCTCGCCATCGGCGGCAACGCCGCGCCCGGGGCCTCGGCGACCTATCCGGTCAAGCTCGAGACGGCGCTGGAGCGCGCGATGCCCAACGTCGACGTGGTGATGGAATATCGCGGCCTCCAGGGCGAGATCGCCTCGGGCGCGGCCGAGCGGCTGCGCAGCATGGTCGCCGACGTGGAGCCGGACCTCGTGATCTGGCAGGTCGGCACCCACGACGCCCTCGCCCGGGTCGAGCTCGACGCCTTCACCGACGCCCTCACCGAGACCGTGAAGTGGATCAAGTCGCACGACATCGACGTGGTGCTGGTCGACCCGCTCTACACCGCGAGCCTCGCGGCGGACGCCTACTACACCAGCATCGTCCAGTCGGTGCGCACCGTGGCGACGCAGGAGAAGGTGCCGCTGGTGCTGCGCTACGACGCGATGCGCTACCTCGCCGGGCGTAGCGACAAGGGCGAGGGCCACATGCTCGGCCAGCAGTTCCGCCTCAACGACCTCGGCCTGCGCTGCATGGCCGAACACGTCAGCCGCGCGATCACGCTGTCGCTGCAGCAGCCCGAGGCCACCGGAACCGCGGGAGCGACGGCGCCGAAGCCCACCGGTACCGCGGGGGCGACGGCGGTGCCGGCGAGGCCCTGAGGCCGGCAAAGCCGTGACGTTGGTAAGACCCCGACGTTGGTAAGACCCTGACGTTGGTAAGACCCTGACGTTGGTAAGACCCTGACCCTGCCCCATTAACCCCGCCGCAACGGCGGCCGGGTTAGGGCTCGGGGCCGATCCGCGCGGGATCGAGGAGGCGGACATGGCGGCGGCGACCCTCGGCTCGGCCGTCCACCGCCTGCGCGCCGCCGCGACCGGCCCCGCCCGCACCGCCCTCGACGTGTTCGCGATCCGCATCGCCTCGGCCGGCTTCGCCTACGGCGCGCAGGTGCTCACCGCCCGGCTGATGGGCTGGCAGGAATACGGCATCTTCGCCACGGTCTGGGTCTGGACCGCGATGATCGGCCATTCGGTCACGCTCGGCCTGTCGCAGGGCGCCTGCCGCTTCCTGCCGGTCGACCAGGCCCGCGGCGACCTCGACCACGCCCGCGGCTACCTCGTGGCCGGCGCCGTCGCGATCGGCGCGGCGGCCCTCCTCGTCGCCGGGCTCGGCGCCGCGATCCTGACGCTGCGGCCGGATTGGGTCGCCGGGCCCTACCGGGCGCCCCTCCTCGTCGCCGCGCTGGTGCTGCCGCTGTTCGCGCTCCAGGACTTCCTGGAAGGCCTCGCCCGCAGCCAGAACTGGGCGGTGCTGGCGATCGCCCCGCCCTACCTCGTGCGCCAGACCGTGATGATGGTCGCGATGGTCGCCGCGATCCTGCTCGGGGCGCCCGCCCACGCCTGGGTCGCGATGGCCTGCATGCTCGCCGCCGCGATCCTGTCGGTGGCGATCCAGGCGACGATCGTGATCGCGCGGATGGCGCGCACCCTGCCCAAGGGCCCGCGCCGCTACCGCTGGCGCCACTGGCTCGGCGCCAGCCTGCCGATCGCGCTGATCGACCTGGCCAACGCCGGCTTCACCTTCGTCGACGTGGTGGTGCTCGGCTTCCTGATGCCGCCCTCGGCGGTCGGCCTGTACTTCGCCGCGACCCGCATCCAGCAATTCGTGGTGTTCGTGCACTTCGCCGCCGTCGCCGCCACCGCGCAGCGCTTCAGCGCGGCGCATGCGGTCGGCGACCGGGCGACGCTGGCCTGGCTCGTGCGCCTGCAGGGCCGCGGCACCCTGGCGGCCACCGCCCTCGTCGCGCTCGCCGTCGTCGCCGCCAGCCCGCTGCTCCTGGCGATGTTCGGCCCGCAATTCTCCGACAGCATCCCGATCCTCGCCGTGCTCGCCGCCGGCAGCGTCGCCGCGAGCCTGTTCGGCCCGGGCGAGGATTTGCTGACCATGCTCGGCGGTGAGCGGCTCTGCGCCGGCATCACCCTGGCGATGCTGGCGGTGGCCGTCGGCGCCTGCCTGCTCCTCGTGCCGCATCTCGGGGTGATCGGCGCGGCGCTCGGGATGGCGCTGACCACGATCCTGCGCGCCGGCATCCTGGCGCTGGCGGCGCACCGCGTCCACGGCCTCTCGACCCCGGTCTGGACCGGCCTTTTCACGGCGAACCCGCGATGATCCCCGCCGTCCACATGCCCGCGATCGAGGCCGGCCCGTCCGACGCGCCGGATGCGGCCGAATGGGACGACCTGTTCGCGCGGGCGCGGGCGCCGCATCCGCACTACGCCCGCCACGTCGTCGCCGCGCATCAGCGCGCCGGCCTCGCCCCCGAGGCCCTGCGCTTCGTCAAAATCCGCCGCGCAGGACGGCTCGAAGCCGCCCTGCCCTACCAGCTCGCGCGCGACGTCAGCGCGCTCGGGGGCCGAGTCGCGCGGCCCTTCCTCTCGCCCTTCGTCACCGCGACCGCGCCCCTCGTCGCCGACGGCCCGGCACGCGACGCCGTGCTCGACGCCCTCGTCGCGGGCCTCGCAGCCGCCTCCGGCGGCCGGGCCTGGCGCTGGCCGCTGCTGCCCCTCGACGGCCCGGCCGGCGCCGGCCTCGTCGCAGCGATGGACCGCGCCGGCTGGCGGCGCGCCACGGTGGCCGCGTTCGCGCGCCCGGTGCTCGACCGGCGTGCGAGCCACGACGCGTTCCTGGAGGGCCACCCGCACAAGGGCCGCCTGAAGGACCTGCGCCGCCGCGCCAAGCGCCTCGGCGAGGCCGGCGCGGTGACCTTCGCGACCGCGACCGCCGGCCCCAACCTCGACCAAGCGGTCGCGGCCTTCCTCGCGCTGGAGCGCGCGGGCTGGAAGGGCGCGGCCGGCACGGCGATGGCCTGCCGGCCGGAGCACGCGGCCTTCGCGCGCGCGCTGTTCGGGCAGAAGAAAGGGCCGGCGCAGGGGCCGGTCGGCGCCCGCGCGGACATCCTGGCGCTGGACGGCCGGCCGGTGGCGATCAGCCTCGCGCTCGTCGGCGGCGGCGTCGCGACGCTTCTGAAGACCGCCTACGACGAGGTACAGCGCGCCTGCGCCCCGGGGCTGCTGCTGGAGGCCGAGATCGTGCGCGCCTGCCACCACGACGCCTTCGCCGACAGGCTCGATTCGGCGACGCTCGCGGGCTCGGCCCTCGAAGGCCTCTACCGCGAGCGCGAGACCGTGGCCGAGATCATCGCGATGCCGCCGGGGCGCGACGCGCTCTCGCTGGAGCGCCGGGTCGCCCTCGCCCGCTTCGAGCATCGAGCCCGCGACGAGGCCAGGCGGCGGCTCGGCCGCTGACGCGTTTTATGGAAAATCGCGCCGCCGTCACGCGCGCCGGCGGCGCCAGCCGTCGAAGAAGGCGGGGTCCGTGAGCCCCGCGGCGAGCACGCCGAACAGCCCGAGATGCAGGCCGAGCGCCGCGAGCCCGACCCCGTGCAGCGACCACAGGGCGACGGCCCCGCCCAGCATCGACGGCGGCCCCGCCACGTAGGCGAATCTGCGCCAGCCCGCGGCCGGCCGCCCGAGGCGCCAGAGGCAGGCCGCGAGCGCGGCCAACGCCAGACCGCCCTTGATCAGGGCCATGCAGCGGATCACCCGGACGAGATCCGGATCGATCGCAACAGCAGGCGCCCGCACGACCCCGACCGTCCCGGCGACGAGCGCGACGGCGGCGGCCACGACCAGCACCGGGCGCGGCCCGAGCCCGATCGCGACGCGTGCGGGAAACACCGTCGCGTCCGGGGCGAAAGCTGTGGGGACCCGCATCGATGCCTCCGCGTGCGTCCAGGATCGGCTTTGGGCTACCCCCGGCTGGGGTCGCGTCTCAGTGTGAACGTCGGGCAGGCGGTGTGCAACGCATGCATCTCTGCCGGTCCGCTTCGAGCCGAAAAGATCATCGCGCAGGCCCAGGCGGCCCCCACGATCGGACGTTCCACCCGGGCGATCCGATTGGATCGCAGCGCCACCCTCATGCGAGGATGGACGACGGAAGGCGTACCGTGAACGTCGTGCCCTGGGCGTTGGTCGCGGTCGCGAGAATGCCGTCGATCTGGCGCACGAAGGCTTCGACGAAGCGCGAGCCGAGTCCCGAGCCGGATGGCCCACCGCCGGTGACCACGAGACCGGCGCCGTTGTCGCTGACGGTCAGGGCGACCTCACCCTCACGCCGGTCGAACCCGAGGACGATCTGACCTTTCCCGTCAGGGAACGCGTACTTGACCGCATTCGTCGCGAGCTCGTTGACGATCAGTCCGATCGTCACCGCGTGATCGGGATCGATCGACAGCGGCTCCGCGGAGACGGAGATGGTGACGTGCGAGCCCTCCCCCAGAAGACTGGCGCGCAAGCTCGTGGCGATGCCGGTGAGGTAGGTGTCCATCGGGACCGGGCCGAGCGCGGCGGAGCGCGCGATGACATCGTACAGCTGGGCGACCGCACCGATCCGAGCCTGCATGGCCCGGTAGCCTTCCCGGCACGGTTCGGCCGCCCGGCGGGCCTCGTAGGATACGAAGGAGGTGATGACCGTCAGGCTGTTCTTGATCCGATGGGCCAGCTCGGTCGACAGCATCTCGCGATGCCGTTCGAGCATCCGCGCCTCGGTCACGTCCTCGAACACCACCAGCATCCGGGTGACGTGATCGCCGGGGCGGAACACCTTGCGGGCGTTCAGCTTGAAGATTCGTCTTCCGAGGCCCGGAAATTCGTCCTCGATCTCGAAGCCGTCGAAGGCCTCCTCGTCCGGGACCACGCGCGCCAACAGCGCCTGCAGCTTCCCGATCTTCCATTGCCCCTGCGACAGGTCGTGAAGCTTGTGGCCGATCACGGCTTCGGCGGGCACGTCGAAGAGCTGCAGGAAGGCGCGGCTCGCGGTGGTCACCCGCATGTCGCCTTCGAGGATCAGGAGCGGATCCCGAATGGTATCGACGACGTTCTGGGCAAGTTCCCAGGTGCGTTCGCTTTCGCGTCGCGCTTCGCGCGCCTCCGTCACGTCCTCGATGGCCAGCAGAAGCCGCTCTGTGCCGTCGCCCGGGCGGTAGACCTTGCGGGCGTTGAGAAGCATGACCTTGCGACCGATCCCGGGAAAGTCGTGCTCGACCTCGTAGGCCTCGACGACCTGGTCATCGGGGATGATCGTGCCGAGCAGGTCTCGGAGAGCCGGAATGTCCCACTGGTCGTTGCCGAGCTCGAACAATCGCTGCCCGATGGTGTCCTCGACCGTCACGCCGAAGGTGCGGCAGAACGCGCGATTGGCCGACCGGACGCGCAGATCCCCGTCGAGCACCAGAAGACCGGTCGGGATGGTTTCGACGATGTCGTTGGCGCTGATGGCGTTCATGCCAGCCCATCCATCCGGATCTCCGCCGTCTTCCTGCATGGCGGTCGTCCCCGAGTCGTTATGGCTCTTCAAGCAGTAGACCGCGACGGACCGACATCATAGATCCTTCGGCAGACAGCCCCGACGCCAGCCGACATTCCCGATGCCCAGCGCGCGAACGTCGGCCTTTTGCATCCTACAGGTCGATCGCTACGCCACGATCGGGTCGAGACCAGCCGGTCGAGCAGGCTCGCGTTTCAATCCGAGGCTCGACGCCGAGGACAAATTCGCCCCCCCGGCCGGCGCCGCTCGTCCCGCTCAGCCCGGCGGGATCACCTCGATCTGCAGGCCGCCGTAATAGGCCGCGAGGTTGGCGATGTCGGCATCCGACAGGTCTTTGGCCACGACCGACATCACCGGGTTCTGCCGGGTGCCGTCGCGGTACTCGGTGAGCGCCTTCACGAGGTAGACCTCGACCTGGCCGGCGAGGTTCGGCGCCTCGGGTAGCTTCGAGAGCCCGTCCATCCCGTGGCAGGTCTGGCAGGCGGTGGCGCGCTTCCGGCCCGCCGCCGCGTCGCCGGCCTGGGCGAGGGCGGGCGCGAGGGCGAGGATCAGGGCGAAGGCGGCGAGGCGGATCATGCGGGGACCGGGCGGGTGCGAGCCTGTGGACGTTCGAGAATGCGCATCGCCCGCACGCCGCCGAGCCCGGGATCGGCACCCCGGCCGCACGCGCCGGGCGAGCCCGGCGCGTGCGTGTGCAGGTGACTGTGCAAGTGGTTTTGCAAGTGGTTTTGAAAGTGATCCTGGAAGTGATCGTGCAAGTGGCCGTTCAGGTGTCGGTGCGTGTGGCTGTACCGATGGAAGTGTGTTCTATTTCGCGTCGTTTTCGTACGAAATCCGGTAGATCGCGCCGGCCGAGTCGTCGGAGACCAGGAGCGAGCCGTCGAGCAGCACCGCGACGTCCACGGGGCGGCCGAGATACTCGCCGTCGCCGGTCAGCCAGCCTTCCGCGAAGGGCTTCGGCTGGCCGACCTTGCCGTCGACGACGGGCGCGAACATGACGCGCGCGCCGACCGGCTCGGTGCGGTTCCACGAGCCGTGCTCGGCGATGAAGATGCCGCCGCGATAGGCCTGCGGGAACTGGCGGCCGTTGTAGAAGGTCAGCCCGAGGTCGGCCGCGTGCGGCGCCAGCTCGGCCACCGGGGCGACGACGCCGGCCGGCGGGGTCTGGTCCTTGTACTCGACGGTGCGGACGGCGCCGCCGCCGAACCACGGGAAGCCGAAGTTCTCGCCGGCCTTGGTGGCGTGGTTGAGCTCGCCCGGCGGCTTGTCGTCGCCCATGCCGTCGACCTGGTTGTCGGTGAACCACAACGACTTGTCGGCGGCGAAGTCGATGCCGACGGAGTTGCGGATGCCGGTGGCGTAGACCTCGCGGTTCTTGCCGTTGGCGTCCATGCGCACGATCCCGCCGATGCCGTGCGTGCGGTAGAGATCCATCTTCTCGGGCGCCGGCACGTTGTAGGGCTGGCCGAGCGCGATGTAGGTCTTGCCGTCCGGGCCGACGCGGCAGACGCGGGCGGTGTGGTTGTAGCTCTCCTCCGAGGCCGGGATCAGCTCGCCCTGCTTGACCACGATTCCGGCGGCGACGTCCGGGTTCTCGTAGAAGAACTCGGCCGCGGGGAAGGACAGCACCCGGTTCTGCTCGACAACCGTGAGCACGCCGTCCTTCGAGAAGCAGACGCCGTTGGGGATCTTGAAGTCGATGCCCGGCGCGAAGGCGCGGACCTCGTCGGCGACGCGGTCCTTGTCGCGGTCGGTGACGGTGTAGACCTTGGTCTTGCGGGTGCCGACGAACAGCACGCCGGCATTGGGGCCGACGGCGATCGCGCGGGCGTCCGGCACGATCGCGTAGAGGTCGATCTTGAAGCCCTCGGGGAGCTTGATCTTGGCGAGCGTCTTGCGGATCGCGTCGGCCTTGCGGCCGGTCTGCGGGATTTCGGGGGCGGGCGCCGTGTTGGTGCTCTGCATGCCCTGGAGCTTGACCAAGTCGTCCACCTTGGCCTTGGTCTCGGCGGGCGGCGCGCCCTGGGCGAGGGCGGACGTGACGAGGGCGGCGCTGGACAGAAGCGCGGCGAGGAACACCGGACGCATGGGGCTGATCTCCCGAGACCGCCCTTGAGACCGGGCGTTGGCGGGGAGTGTATGCCGCGGGCGGGCGCCGGCAAGGCCGCGTCGTAACGCGGCCCGGCCTCTGTCGCCTCAGGCGACCTTGCGCGGCACCAGCCGCTCGCTGGCGAGGGCGTGCTCCGCGCCGGAGACGCCGGCCTCGGTGTACTCGGCGTCCTCGTTGACCCGCCAGACGTCGTGGCGGCGTTTGCCCGCGACGATGTTCTCGACGGTGAGCATCGCCGTCATCATCGCATGGTCCTGATTGTTGTACTTGTGCATGCCGTTGCGCCCCACAAGATGCAACGTAGGGTAGTCCATCTCCAGCTCGATCCGCACCAGCGCGACGTTCTCGGCATAGGTCTCGTCGTAGACCGGATAGGCCTTGGGCTGGCGCACGACGCAGGCGTCGATCACGTCGGCCGGGTCGATCAGGCCGATCTGCCCGATCTCGCGCTTGGCCAGCGCCACGAGGTCGGCGTCGCTCGCGGTCCAGAGGCCGTCGCCCTCGAAGCAGAAATATTCGAGTCCGAGGCAGGTGTGGGCCTCGTCGGGCACCATCTCCGGCGACCACGAGCGGAAGTTCTGCACCCGGCCGACCTGGACGGACGGGTCGTGGATGTAGATCCAGTTGTCCGGGAAGTACTCCTGCGACTTGGCGATCAGCGCCACCGTGACGAAGTCGCGGTACTGCAGCGCCCGCGCCTGGAATGTGCTGATCGGGCGCGGCGTGATCGCGTCCACGAGCTCGCGCACGGGCGCCGACGAGATCACGTGGCGCGCGGTGAAGGTCTCGCGCGTGCCGTCGCCGCGCAGGGCCGAGACGCGCCACAGGCCGGCGGCGGCGTCGAACGAGAGGCCGTCGACGCCGCGGTCGAGCAGCACCTTTCCGCCCTGCGCGGCGATCTTGTCGGCGGCCGCCTCCCACATCATGCCGGGGCCGCGGCGGGGATAGCGGAACGACTCGATCAGCGTCTTGATCACCGGCTCGCCGGCCTTGCGCTTGGCCTTGATCCCGAGCGATCGCTTCAGCGCGTCGCGGATGGCGGCGCCGAGGTCGAGGCCCTTGATGCGCTGCGCGGCCCAATCGGCCGAGATCGCGTCGCAGGACATGCCCCAGACCTTCTCGGTGTAGGTCTTGAAGAAGATCGAGAACAGCTTCTCGCCGAACTGGTTGCGGACCCAGCCGTGGAAGTGCTTGGGCTCATGGATCGGCTTGGCGCGGGCGTAGAGGTAGGACAGCACGCAGGCGGTGCTGGTGAGGATCCCAAGGTTGCGCAGGGCCTCGAACGCCTTCAACGGGTAGGCGTAGTACTTGCCCTGGTAATAGATCCGCGATAGGCGCGGACGCTCGATGAAGTCGTTGGGCAGGATCTCGTCCCAGAGGTCGACCACGGCCTTCGACTTCGAGAAGAAGCGGTGCCCGCCGATGTCGAACAGGTAGCCGTTGTGGCTCACCGTGCGCGAGATGCCGCCGACCTGATCCGGGTCGCGCTCCAGCACGGTGACGTCGCGGCCCTGCTTCGACAGCAGGTAGGCCGCCGTCAGCCCGGCGGGTCCGCCGCCGATCACCAGCGTCTCGGTGTGGTGACTCATCCGCTGCCCCGGCCTGCCTTCGCGTCGTCGGACCTTGCTCCCGGCGTGGTTAAGGAAACCTGCCAAGCCGGCGGCCTTGACCGCCCGTTAAGCGCGTTCGCGGCAAGGTCGCGCCAGCACGACGAGATCCGTCGCGGCCGGACCCTCCGGCGGACAACCGGAGAGGCGCGATGGCGGCCACAGCTTCGTTTCCGGCCGCGCCGCCGGCGGGCCTCCATGCGCGCAAGCTCCTGTGGCTGCTGGTCCTATTCTGCGTCGTCACGCTGTATCCGCCGGGCGACGTGATCGAGACGATCCGGCACCTGCGCGTGCCCGACACCGACGACGCCATGCGCCTGGTCGAGGCCCGCGACCTCGCCGCCGGCCAGGGCTGGTACGACAACGTGCAGTACCGCTTCCTGCCGCCGGACGGCGTGCCGAGCCACTGGTCGCGCCTGCTCGACGCGCCGCTGGCCTGCCTGCTGCTCGTGCTGACGCCGTGGGTCGGCTCCGGTCTGGCGGAGGGGCTCGTCGCGGCGTTCTGGCCGCCGCTGCTGCTCGCGGTCTACGCGACCGCGCTTTTTTCCGGCGTCCGGACGAGCTTCGGCCCGCGGGCGGCGGTGCTGGCGGTGCTCGCCGCGACGCAGACCTTCGGCGTCACCGTGCAATTCGCCGCCGGCCGCGTCGACCACCACGACGTGCAGATGATCGCGATCCTCGGGATGGCGACGGCCCTGATCCGCGGCGGCGCGCGGGCCGGGGTGGCGGCCGGGGCACTCGCGGCCTTCTCCCTGGCGATCGGCCTCGAAGGCCTGCCCTCCGTCGCGCTCGGGGCGCTGTTCGTGGTCGGCGACTGGGTCTTTCGCGGCCGGCCGGCCCTGCCCTGCTTCCTCGGCTTCGGCCTCGGGCTCGGGCTCGCGGCGCCGCTCCTGTTCGGGGCCCAGACCGCGCCGCATCTCTGGACCGCGACCGCCTGCGACGCGCTCTCGCCGCCCTGGCTCTGGCTCGCGTGCGGCGGGGGCGCGGCCGCGCTCGTCTGCGCCGGGCTCGACCGGCGGCTCGGCTCGATCGGGGCGCGCATCGCCGTCGTCGCGGCGATCGGCGCGGTCCTCGTCGGCGGCTTCGCCCTGCTGTTTCCGATCTGCCTCGTCGGCCCGTTCCCGGGGATGACGCTGCTGGTCCGAGACCGCTGGCTGCTCATGGTCAACGAGATGACCTCGGTGCCGAAGTTCGTCGCCCGCCGGCAGTGGGAGATGCTGGTCTACTATCCCGTCCTGGCGCTGGCGGCTTTCGCCGCCTCCTGGGCGGCGTTCCGCGGGGCGCCCGAACATCGGCGCGCCTACGGCGTCGCCGCCGTCCTCCTCTGGCCGGGCCTCGTCATCGGCTGGTTCCAGTTCCGTGGGATCTACGTCGCCTCCGGGCTGATCCCGTTGGTGGCCGGGCCGGTGCTCGACCGCGCACTCGCGCTGGCGGGCGACCGCGCTGCCGCGCCGCGCCGGCGGGCCGGCCTCGCCGCCCTCGGCATCGCGATGATCAGCACCGCCTGGATGGCCCCGGCGGCCCTCGCCGGCTTGTTCGAAGAAAGCGGGGCCGCCGCGGCGAGCGCCGAGGCCTTCGCCTGCCAGGCCGACGGCGCGGTGAAGCCGCTCGCCGCGCTTCCCGCCGGAACGGTGCTCGCGCCGGTCGTCATGGGTCCGTCGATCCTGATGCGGACGCCGCATGCGGTGGTCGCGGCGCCGTATCACCGGGCGATCCCAGGGCTCACCGCCGCGATCGAAGGTCTCGGCGGCAGCGAGGCCGACCTGCGCCGGCACGTGGCGGCGCACGGCGTCCGCTACGTCGTCGTCTGCCGTGCGCGGCCGAGCCCAGGCCTCGACGGGCCCGCCTTCGCCACGCGCCTCGCCCGCGGCGAAGTCCAGGCCGACTGGCTCGAACCGCTGCCCCTCGACGGCGACGTGCTGAAGGTTTGGCGGGTGCGGTAGCGCGGATCGCGACCGGGTCGCGCCGCCTCGCTCACGATGTCGTAAAGGTCGCGATGCGAAGGCGCGCCTCCGGCTGCCTACTTCACAACCCGGTCGAGCTTGTTGTTGACGAAGAAGTACAGCTCCTTCGCCCCGGGCTCGGTGTAGAGCACTTGCACCTCACGACCCGCGCGGCCTTCACCCACCAGCACGTCCACCGGCGGGCGGCCCTTCAGGCGCACGAGGTCGCACTCGCCGATCCCGAGTTCGATCGCGGCGGCGCTCGTCGGGACCGGCCCGGTGCAGGACCCGTCCGGCGCGAGCACCGGACCGGTGAAGGTCGGCGCCGCGGCCACGCGCGGCGGGATCGGGACGATCTCGGAAGGGGCCGGCGGCGGCGTCCGCTCGGTCACGGTGCAGGCGCCGAGGAGGGCTGCCGCGAACAGGGTGCCGCTGGCGAGCGTTCGCAGGTCGGGCAACGTCACGGCGCCTCCTTGCGCTCCAAGTTGGGTGCGGTGCCCTCGCGGGCCTTCAGCGCGGCGGCGTAAAGGGCCGAGACGTCGCGCTTGAACGCCGCCCGCGCATCGGGGCGGGAATAGAACATGTGCCCGCCAGGGTACACCGCGAGCGACAGCCGCGGCTCAGGCCCATAGGACGGGATTTGGTCGATCAGCAGTTTGGAGGCGAAGTACGGCGTCACCAGGTCGGTGAAGCCGTGCGCCACCAGCACCCGGACGTTGCCGTCGAGCGCCAGCACCCCGCGAAGCGCTCCGACCGCCTCGGGCGCGGAGCGGCCGCCGCCCCAACTCCAGCTGCGGTTCACGGCGGTGTTCAGAAGCTCGTAGCGCAGGTTCGTCACCCGCCAGTTCAGCTTCTTCGCGTAGAGGTCGATCATCGCGCTGGTGAGCGGCGCCTGCAAAGCGGTGAGCAGCGGGTCGTCGAAGCCGGAATGCGCCGCGGTCGGGTCCGGGTCCCAGCCGCTGACGCCGGTGTCGTAGGCGCTGGCGACGCGGCCCGTGGCGCGGTCGACTTCGCGCTGGACGCTGTTCGACGACAGCCGCCCGCCCTGTGCCTTGACGAATGCCGGATCGAGCCCTGTCAGCGCGGCGACGCGCTCGGTGAGGCGCGCCACCGCCGGCGCGTCGTTCGGCCCCTTCAACAGGTCGGCCAGGTAGGCGCCGGTGGCGTAGCGCTCGGTGTCGGCGAGCGTGTCGCGGGTCGGCACGGTGCCGGCCCGCTCGAGGGCGCCGGCCGCATACGAGGGCAGCCGCAGGATGTTGCCCCACGGGTTGGACCGCGGCGGCGACAGGGTGCCGAAATCGAGGACCGGCGAGAGCAGCACGAGGCCCGACAGGCCGACGCCGACATCCTCCTGGAGCTTGGCGGCGATCAGCGGCCCGCGGAAGCCGCCGTAGCTCTCGCCGACGTAGAACTTCGGGTCGCCCATGCGGGTGTTGACGCGCAGGTAGCGGGCGATCGCCGCCGACAGCACCGAGGCATCCGAGTCGACGCTCCAATACGCCTTGCCGTCGCCGTCGGCGGCGCGGCTGTAGCCGGTGCCGACCGGATCGATGAAGACGAGGTCGGTGAAGTCGAGCCAGGTGCCGTCGTTCGGCACCAGCGCCACCGAACGTGACGGGCTGATGCTCGACCCGTCGGCCGGCAGGCGCCACGGGCCGATCGCGCCGACGTTCAGGTAGGCCGACGCCGCGCCGGGGCCGCCGTTGATCGCGAAGGTGATCGGCCGCGCCGTCCCGGCCGCCGCGGGGCGAGTGTAGGCGACGAAGGCGATCTCGGCCTGCAGCTTGCCGGACTCGTCGACCAGCGGCAGGCTGCCGGCGGTGGCGGTGAAGTCGAGCTTCTGGCCGTTGGGGAGCGTGACGCTCTGCTCGGTGGTGGAATCGGGCGGAAGCTTGCGGCCCTCGGCCGGCCGCGATTCGGAGGGGCCGCGCTGCGGCGCCTGGGCGATGGCCGGAAGCGGGGCGAAAGCCATCAGGAGCGCAAACCCGAACGCGCATGCCCTCCCCCCCCTGCGGGAGAGGGTTTGCCTCGCGTCGGCGAGGCTCGGGAGAGGGGTGCGCGTTATCCGGCACTGTCGCTCCCCCCTCCCGGCCCGCTGAGCGGGCAACCTTCTCCCGCAGAGGGGGGAGGGAAGCGCGCGGAGCGCGGCCTCGATCGCATTGTCAAACAAGCGCATGGCGAATCCTGAAATCCGGTCGGGTGCGCGAGGGAACGTCACGCCTTCTTCAGCCAGCGGCCGTCGTCGTCCTGCTGCCAGTAGGCGACCGCGTGGCCGGCGGCCTTGGCCGCCTTCCACTGCTCGCGGGCGCGCAGGAGCGCATCCTGGTCGGTGCCGTCGAACAGCACGCAGATGCGCTGGTAGTCGCCGACATCCGGCGGCAGGTCGGCGCCCTCGACGAGGAAGCGGATGGCGGCGGCGTTGGGGTTGGTCTCGCGCAGCGTCAGCACCACCGGCTGGCTCGCCGCATCCGGCTCGCGATCGGTGCCGTGGGGCAGGAAGCTGTCGTCGCGGAAGGTCCAGAGGTGGTCGTCGAGCGCCTGCAGCCGCTCCTCGGTCGCCGCCTGGATCGCCGCCTGCCAGCCGCGCTCGCGCGACTTCTCGACGAGGTTCGGCAGCACCGCTTCGAGCGGCTGGTTCTGGAGGTGGTAGAAGAGGATGTCCGTCACGTCCGCTCAGATAGGCCGTCGCGCGCGCCTTGCACAGCGCGTCATCGGCGCACTCACCCCGGCAGGATCACGTGCGGGACGAACAGGGCCGCGTTCGTTGTGATCGGCCCATCCGACTCGCGCAGGCACAGCCCGACGCAGTCGTCGCCGACGATCCAGGCGCCGACGAGGGCGTGGCGCCCGTCGAAGCACGGCAGCTCGGCGAGCGCCTGGCGGACGTGACCGCCTGCGCCGTAGGGGCCGTGGTCCTGGGCCAGCACGGCGCCGTCGCACACCATCAGCACGTTGGCGCCCTCGCGCGAGAACAGCGGCTTCTTGACGAAAGAGGTACCGAGCCGCGCCTTCTGGGGGTCGTCCTCGAAATAGGCCGGCAGCAGGTTCGGATGGCCCGGCTCGCGGGCGAACAGGTGCGGCAGCAGCCCCTTGTTCGACAGCACCGCCTTCCACGGCGGTTCGAGGAAGCGCGTCGGCGTCGCGGACAAGGCCGCGCCGAACGCATCCGCGAACGCCCATTCCCACGGATAGAGCTTGAACAGGGTCGTGATCGGCGTCAGCGCCCGGTCGACGAAGCGGCCGTCGGCGGCGAGCCCGATGTCGCCGAGGTCGAGGAAGCGGGTCGCGAGGCCGGCCTGGCGCGCGCAATCCTCGATGTAGGCGACGGTGCCGCGGTCCTCGGGCGCGTCGGCGTAGGCCGTCAGCGCCAGCGACGCGCCGCCGACCGCGCGGAAGCGGGCGATCAGGCACTCGTGCACGGTGTTGAACTGGTCCGACCCGGCCGGCAGCCGGCCGAGCCGCAGCAGGTCCTCGAGCCACAGCCACTGGAACACCGCCGCCTCGTAGAGCGCCGTCGGCGTGTCGGCGTTGTATTCCAAGAGCTTGGCCGGGCCGGTGCCGTCGCCGCCATAGGCGAGGTCGAGCCGGCCGTAGAGCGTGGGGTCGCCGCGGCGCCAGCTGTCACGCACCACGTCCCAGGCGGCTTCCGGGATCGCGAGCGAGGCGAGGATGCGCGCGTCCTCGACCGCGTCGGCGACGAAGTCGAGGCACAGGGCGTGGAGCTCGGTGCCCGGCCCCTCGATGTCGCGCTCGATCTCTTCGAGGGTGAAGGCGTAGGCGTGGCTTTCGTCCCAATAAGGTGCGCCGTCGAGGGTGTGGAAGGTGAAGCCGTTGGCCTGCGCGCTCGCGCGCCAGTCCGGCCGCTCGCCCAACGCGATGCGGCGCATCAGCCGCCGCCCCCGTGGCCCGCCGTCCCGTGCGCGGCGAAGCTGCGGCCCGTGGCGCCGAACCCGCCGAAGGCGGCCGGACGCACCGCGGCCGACGAGACCCGCGCGCTCGACGACGCGCCACCGCTGCCGGTGACGACGCGCCCGCCCCAGCTCGTGCAGTAGCCGCCTCCACCCGCGCCGGACGATGCGATGCCGGCTTGATCGGGGCGATGATCATACAGCGGCTGCGGCGCGAGGGCCTGCTCGGCCAATCGGCCGACCGCGTAGCCGGCGAGCATCGGCACGAAGCTCCCGGCGGCGCTCGCCGCGACGGCGGTACCGTCCACGCAGTGCCCGGCGCCATGATGCCCCTCGCAATCGACGCGTGAGGGATAGCGCGGCGCGCCTTCCGGGTAGGCGGCCAGGGCCGTGGCGTAGGCGCTCCGGCAATCGTTCTCCGTGCGGAGCCCGCCGCGGATGCAGGCGTCGGGATCGCGGTAGACCAGCACGTCCTCCTCGCGCTGCGAGGGGTCGCAGCGGCCGAGCGCGAAGGCCGTGGCCCCTGCGCCGGCGACGAGGACGAGCGCGACGGTGGTCGAGCGCTTCGAAGACCGTTCGATCGGCGAGGACATGATCGTTCGGACCGTCTCGGACGGCCCGGCTCCTGGACGGCAGAATGCCGCAAGGCCGAGACGTAAGAACTCCGGCCGCGCTTGAGAAGGTCGCAGGCCGACGATCGGACGGCCGCGACCGGCCGCGTTCAGTAGGTCATGGACGCGGCGTCGATCACACCGCCAGCGAGCGAGGCGGCGGCCAGCAGGATCGCGGCGGCGCTTTCCCCATCTGCGATCCGCCGCGACAGGTCCGGCAGGACGAGCCGGACCAGGAAGTAGATCAGGATCTGCACGACCAGCGCCACGAGGCCCCAAATCACGCAGTCGAGGACAGACTGCGCGTTGTAGATCGCCACGGCGAGCGGCAGTGCGTAGCCGACCAGGCTGCCGCCCAGCGCGATCGCGGCGGCGACGTTGTTCGCCCGGATCAGCGCGATCTCGCGGTGCGCGGTCGCCGTCAAGTAGACGCCGAGGTAGAGCGCCACCAGCCCGCAGGCGACGGCGCCGTAGCCGAGGAAGGCGGGCAGCCCGGAGATCGACGTCATCGCGGGCACCGCCGCCTCACACCAGGCGGCTCTGCTCGATCGCGGCGCCGACGAACCCCTCGAACAGCGGATGCGGCGCGAACGGGCGCGACTTCAGCTCGGGATGGAACTGGACGCCGATGAACCACGGGTGGCCGACATGCTCCACCGTCTCCGGCAGCAGCCCGTCCGGCGACAGGCCGGAGAAGCGTAGGCCCTTGGCCTCGAGCCGCTCACGGTAGGCCATGTTGACCTCGTAGCGGTGCCGGTGGCGCTCGGAGATGTCGGTGCTACCGTAGATCGCAGCGATCTTGGTGTCGGGGTGGAGCGTCGCGCCGTAGGCGCCGAGCCGCATGGTGCCGCCGAGGTCTCCGGCGGCCGCCCGCTGTTCCAGCTCGTTGCCGCGCAGCCACTCGGTGAGGAGGCCGACGACAGGCTCGGGCGTGTCGCCGAACTCGGTGGAGTTGGCGTCGGGCACGCCGGCGAGCGACCGGGCCGCCTCGATCACCGCCATCTGCATCCCGAAGCAGATCCCGAAATACGGGATCTTGCGCTCGCGCGCGAAGCGGGCCGCGCGGATCTTGCCCTCGGCGCCGCGCTGGCCGAACCCGCCCGGCACCAGGATGCCGTTGATCCCCTCCAGGAACGGGGCCGGGTCCTCGCGCTCGAACACCTCCGCCTCGATCCATTCGAGGTTCACCCGGCAGCGATGGCTGATGCCGCCGTGGGTCAGCGCCTCGGTGAGCGACTTGTAGGCGTCCTTCAGCCCCGTGTACTTGCCGACGATGGCGATGGTGACCTCGCCCTCGGGGTTCCGCACCCGCTCCGAGATCGTGCGCCAGCGCGTCAGGTCCGGCTCGCCGTCGTGGGCGAGCCCGAAATGCGCTAGCACCTCGCGGTCGAGGCCGGCCTCGCGGTAGGACAGCGGCACGTCGTAGATCGAGGCGACGTCGCGCGCCTCGATCACCGCGGTCTCGCGCACGTTGCAGAACAGCCCGAGCTTGCGCCGCTCGTCGGCCGGGATCGGCCGGTCGCAGCGGCATAGCAGGATGTCGGGCTGGATGCCGATCGAGCGCAGCTCCTTCACCGAGTGCTGCGTCGGCTTGGTCTTCAGCTCGCCCGCGGACGGGATGTAGGGCAGCAACGTGAGGTGCACGAAGGCGGTCGAGCCGCGCGGCAGGTCGTTGCCGAGCTGGCGGATCGCCTCGAAGAACGGCAGGCCCTCGATGTCGCCGACCGTGCCGCCGATCTCGACGAGCACGAAGTCGAAGGCGTCGTTGCCGTCGCGGACGAAGTCCTTGATCGCGTTGGTGACGTGCGGGATCACCTGGATCGTCGCGCCGAGGTAGTCGCCGCGGCGCTCCTTGGCGATGATGTCCTGGTAGATCCGGCCCGTGGTGATGTTGTCGGCCCGGGTCGCCGGCACGCCGGTGAAGCGCTCGTAATGCCCGAGGTCGAGGTCGGTCTCGGCGCCGTCGTCGGTGACGAAGACCTCGCCGTGCTGGGTCGGGCTCATCGTGCCCGGATCGACGTTGAGATAGGGGTCGAGCTTGCGCAGGCGCACCGTGTAGCCGCGCGCCTGGAGCAGCGCTGCGAGCGCCGCAGAGGCCAAACCCTTGCCGAGCGAGGAGACCACGCCGCCGGTGATGAAAACGTACCGCGTCATGGGCCTCGGTCCATAGAGAAGGCTGGGCGATTCGCCAAACGGCATGACACCCGCATCGCGCGATCCCCACGGAAATCGCGCAACGCTGGATTGGGCAGGCCTAGGGCGGGAGCGTTAAGTTTCTTTTGTCCGATCGAACGGCGCGGCTGCGCCGTCCAGGGTGCGACGCGGCGTTCAACGCGACTGCGGCGCGTCCGGAACGGCAGGCTGAGCCGGAGCGGGAGCCGGAGCGGCGGGCGCCGTCGGAGTGCCCTCGGCCGGGGCGTTGTTCTGGCGGCGCAGAGTGTCGAGCAGGTTGTCGGCGCCCGCGGGCTGGCCGGTCGGCTGCGCGGTGCCGCCGGCGCCGTCGAGGATCGACTTCGGCGCGGCGGAGCGGTGCGACATCACCGCCAGAGTCAGGCTGGTGACGAAGAAGAGGGCGGCGAGGATCGCGGTCGCCCGCGTCAGCGCGTTGGCCTGGCCGCGCCCGGTCATGAAGCCGGAGACGCCGCCGCCGCTGCTGCCCGCACCGAGGCCGAGGCCGCCCTCGGAGCGCTGCAGCAGCACGACGCCGATCAGCGACAACACGATGATGAGGTGGACGACGATCAGGACGGTCTGCATCGGGTTTCCGGAATCGTTTTCAGTGCGTGCGCCGGTCCCGCGAGCCGCCCGCTGGGGTGGGAACCGGACGCGGCGGCCGGCGCTGCGTCGCACCGGCTGCCCATCTGGCGGGGGCATACACCACAAGCGGGCGGGCGCCAAACATGACGATCGCCGACGCGATGTCAGCCGTCCGCCTCGCCGCACGTGGGCTCCGCATGCTCAAAGACGGCGTCGGAACCTGGCGCGGCCAACGCGCCCCGACCGGATCGGAAGGAAGACGCCATGCCCATCGCACGCCGCCCCCTGCTCGCTCTCGCTCTCGCCGCAGCCCTCCTCGCCTCCAACCCTGCAGCATCCGCCGGCGCGGAGGCCGAGGTGGAGGCGGCGGTCGACGCCCTGACCGCCGCCCTGCTCGCACCGGACGCCGCCGCCCTGGACGCGCTGGTGCTCGACGGCCTGAGCTACGGCCATTCCGGCGGCGCGGTGCAGGACAAGGCCGCCTTCGTCGACGAGCTGACGAGCCGGCGCTCCGCCTTCCCGAGCATCGTCCTGTCGGACCGCTCGGTCTCGGTCGTCGGGGAGGACGCCATCGCCCGGCACGTCTTCAGCGGCGAGACGACCTCCGGCGGCAAGACCGTGCCGGTGCGCATCGGCGTGATGCAGGTCTGGCACCGCGACGGCGGCCGCTGGCGGCTGCTCGCCCGGCAGGCCTACAAGATCTGAGCGAGGCGCCGCTCAGGCGTAGGCCGCGCAGATCCCCAGAAAGTCCTCGGCGACGAGGCTCGCGCCGCCGACGAGCGCGCCGTCGACGTTCTCCACCGAGAGCAGCTCGCGGGCGTTGCCGGGCTTGACCGAGCCGCCGTAGAGGATGCGGATCTTGGCCGCCTCCTCGCCGACGAGCTTGTCGAGCATCTCGCGCAGGGAGGCGTGGACCTCGGCGATCTCGCGCGCCGTCGGCGTGCGGCCCGAGCCGATCGCCCAGACCGGCTCGTAGGCGATCACGGTGTCGGCCGCGGTGGCGCCCTTCGGCGTGCCGATCGCGAGCTGCGCGCGCACGATGTCCAGCGCCCGGCCCTGCTCGCGCTCCTCCATGGTCTCGCCGACGCAGATGATGCCGCACAGGCCCGCGCGCCGGGCGCCGAGCGCCTTGGCGTGGACGCCGTCGTCGGTCTCGTGGTGGTAGGCCCGGCGCTCGGAATGGCCCACGATGACGTAGGTGGCGCCGAGGTCGGCCAGCATCTCGGCGGAGATCGAGCCGGTGAAGGCGCCGCTCGGCTTGGCGTGCAGGTTCTGGCCGCCGATGGCGATCGGCGAATCGTAGGTCGCGGCCACGCAGGCCGAGATCAGCGTCGAGGGCGGGCAGATCAGCAGGTCGATGGTCTCGGCGAGCGCCGGCGACAGCCCGGTCCGCACCGCGTCGACCACGGGGATCGAGGCCCGCGTCCCGTTCATCTTCCAGTTGCCCGCAACCAGGGGCCGCCGTCCCGAACGCATCATCGATGTCCCTGCCGTCCCTTGCGCCGCCCGTCGCATGCGGGGGCCGGGGCTACCAGAGCCCGCCCGAGGGCGCAAACCGGATCGGCGCCCGCGTGAGACGATCGCAGGCGAAGATCATGCGACGCTCGCTGTGAGCCAAAGCAGCCCGAAAGGGGCGCATCGGGAAATGGCCCGCGAACCGCGCGGAATGCCGTCCAGGCGACGGGGCATTAGGCCCGAAAAGACTACACTATGTTAGACTGGCCTTAATTCCTGCCGTGCCATGACAGGGCATGCGCGGTGCACGGCAATTGCTACAGGGTCGAAGTGGGGCGACGGCGGTCGAGTTCGCCCTCGTGGCGCCGATGCTGCTGTTGACGATCACGTTCGTCATGGTCGCCGCCCTGGTTCTGTTCGTCAACCAGCGGCTGGATTACGCCACGAGCCAGGCCGCGCGTCAGGTCATGACCGGCAAAGCCCAGTTCGGGTCCACGGATCAGGCCACCTTCAAGACCGCGCTCTGCAGCAAGCTTCCGAGCGTGATGTCGTGCGCGAACGTCGTGGTGAACCTCTACATCGTCCCGCTGCCTTCCGCGGGCGGATACTACAATTTCGTCAAGCCGGACGGCAGCGGATTGCAGATCCCGTCGCAGAGCAGCGGCCCGGGCCAATACAATCTCGGGAATGCCGGCGACTACCAGTACCTGCAGGTGATCTATCCGATCCCCGTCCTGCCCGCGGCCTTCGCGTCCATGCTCGGGAACGGCGGCACCAAGAGCTACCTCGCGGTCTCGACCGCGGCGTTCCGCAACGAGAAGTTCTGATGGCGCGCGGCCCGACAGTTCTGGCGCGACGCTTTCGTGACGACGGACGCGGCGTGTCGATCGTCGAGTTCGCGATCGTCTTCCCGATCCTGCTCATGCTGATGCTGGGCGGCATCCAGGTCATCACCTACGTCAACGCGACGCGAAAGGTCGAGCTCGTCGCGCAATCGATCAGCCAGATGATTTCCCAGGCCGTACCGCCGCAGGGCTCCACCATCGCGACGGTCAACGCGACCGACCTGCATTTCAGCTTCGACGCGGCGCTCGTCCTGTTCCCCTACGTGATGAAGGACGCCCAGCGGCAAGGTCTGCTGTGGTGGCAGGACATCCTCATCAACTACACCAGCGTTGCCTTCTCTCAGAAGTCTGCCGGTTGCACCAACAGCGCCGACATGAGCGCCTGCTACAACGCCAACGTCGTCTGGACGAGCACGGGGACCTACGGCGGCAACAAGCGGCTTTGCAGCACTCCGCTGCAGCCCGCCGACAACACGGCGGCGCCGAGCACCGGCACCCTTCCACGCTCGGTCTACGGCCCAGGCTCGCTCATCGTCATCGACGTGGTCTTCACGTTCAAGCCGACCTTCGGCGCGAAGTTCTTCCCGGCCAGCCAGATCGCCCGCTCGGTCTACGTCCAGCCGCGCTACGCCGACCTCATCAACTACGACACCACGAACAACGACGGGATCGGCTCGAAATGTCCTGGCTACTGACGAACCTTCGCCGGGTCGGCCGCCCCTCCGCCTCGCGCCCGAGCTTCGCTGCGGCGCGTGACGGCAACATCGCGATGATCTTCGGCCTCAGCCTGATCCCGATGATCGGCCTCATCGGGCTCGGGGTCGATTACGGCGTCTCGATGACCAACAAGACCAAGCTCGACAACGCAGCGGATGCCGCCGCGGTCGCGGCCGTGGCGACCGCCAAGGCCTACATCGCCGCCAATCAGGGCCAAGCCAACCTCACCGCCAAGGCGATCGCGGCGGGCATCAACCAAGCCACCAACATCTTCAACGTGAACGCGGGCACCGTCCCCTACGCCACCTACACGCTCCAGACGCCGCAGCTGGTATCGAGCGGCCAGACCCTGACCTCGACGGTCGCCTACACGGCCACGGTGACGAACAACTTCGGCCGGATTTTCCGCGCGCCGACGACGAATCTCGCCAACACCGTCACGGCCTCGACCGACCTCGCGAGCTACCTCGACTTCTATCTGATGGTCGATGTCTCAGGGTCGATGGGGCTACCGACCTCGACAAAAGACATGAAGCGGCTTGCCGACATAAACATCGAGTCCGACTCCTCACAGGGTTGCATGTTCGCCTGCCACTTCCCCTCAAAAAACGGATGGAACAAGGCAGTGAATGCCAAGCCGCAGATCCAGTTGCGTTCGGACTCGGTCAACAACGCCGTCTGCCTGCTCCTTCAGCGCGCCGCGAACCAGTTGGTCCCGAACCAGTATCGGGTCGGCATCTATCCGTTCATCAACCAGTTGGCGACACTCTCCCCGCTCTCCAGCAATCTCGCCACCGCAAGCACCGCGGCCGACTGCGCGAAAACATGGCCGATGGCGCTCACGAACCTCCTTGATACCAACACCACCCAGCTCTCGATAAACGGCGATCCAAGCACCGGCACGGGGAGCGGCGGAACGCATTTCGAGGTCGCCCTACCTCAAATGAAGTCGGCGATCTCGGCCTTCGGGGACGGCTCGTCCACTGGCAATCCCAAGCCGTTCCTGTTTCTCATCACGGACGGCATGCAGAACGGTCAACATTATTACGTTTCGAAGAACGGCAAGTATACGTATCCCGGCAATCCGTCCAAATTTTCTGGTTACGCGAACGCCGACTGGGATGGCTCGAGCCCAGCCAAGATCGACCCTGCAAATTGCAGCGCGCTGAAGACTGCGGGCGCGACGATTTCGATCCTATACATTCCTTATATCTTCATCAACTCTCCGGACGACGGTAGCTATACGGCCGGTGAAAACACCCGGGTAAACGGCATCAGCCCAACACTCGCGACGCCCCTGAAGAGCTGTGCCTCGCCGGGTTACTTCTTCACCGCCAACACCTCGGACGATATCGCCACCGCGCTAAGCACGATGTTCGACCGCGCCGTGAAGATGACCCGCCTGACGCAGTAGGCGGTCGCGCGCCCGCCTTTGCCTGCCGGGGCGGACTAGGCTATCGCGGGCGGATCGAAGGACGGCGCCTCGCGGCGCCCGCCCCGGCGATCCGAGCGCGCGCGAGCCTGCAAGAGAGTCAAGCCACCAGCATGCTGCAGAACATCCGCAACGCCAGCCAGCACTGGCTCGGCAAGATCGTGCTGACGGTGATCTTCACGTTCCTGATCGCGGGCGTCGCGGTCTTCGGCGTGGAGGAGTTCTTCCGCGGCGGCTCCTCGACCCCGGTGGCCACGGTCGGCAAGACGCCGATCACCGCCGAGGCCGTGCGCACCGCCTACCAGAACCAGCTGCAGCGCTACCAGACGCAGATGCGGCGCACGCTGACCCCGGACCAGGCCCGCGCCCTCGGCGTCGACCGGCAGGTGCTGTCGCAGCTCGTCACCGAGGCGTCGCTGGACCAGAAGACCCACGACCTCGGCCTCGCGGTGCCCGACACCTCGGTGATCCGGGCGATCCACGACGAGAAGAGCTTCCAGAACGCGCAAGGCCAGTTCGAGTCGGCGCTGTTCTACCAGACCCTCCAGCGCGCCGGCCTGAACGAGGCGATGTTCGTGCGCGAGCAGCGCGCCGTCATCGCCCGGCTGCAGCTCGCCGAGGCGGTCTCCGCCGACCTGCACGTGCCGGAGGCGATGCGCTTGGCTGTGCACCGCTACGCCACCGAGCGCCGCAAGGCCGCCTACCTGATGCTGCCGCCGTCCGCCGCCGGCGACATCGCGGCGCCGAGCGAGGATGCGCTGAAGGCCTATTACGAGGGCAATCGCTCGGCCTACCGTGCGCCGGAATACCGCGCCGCGACCCTGCTGGTCCTCGACCCGACGGCGATGGCCAAGCCCGACGCCGTCACGGCCGAGGAGGTGCAGAAGGTCTACGACCAGGAGAAGGCGCGCTTCGGCTCGCCCGAGAAGCGCACGATCCAGCAGATCGTGTTCCCCGACGCCGCCGCCGCCGAGGCGGCGCGCAAGGCGATCACGGAGGGCAAGGGCTTCGATGCGGTGGCGCAGGAGCGCGGTGCCGACGGCAAGGACCTGACGCTGGGGACGCTGACCCGGGCCGAGCTGTTCGACCCGGCGGTGGCCGACGCCGCCTTCGGCCTTGAGAAGGACGGCACCAGCCAGCCCGTGAAGGGCCGCTTCGGCACGGTGCTCCTCCACGTCACCGCGATCGAGCCGGCGACGGTGAAGACGCTGGCCGAGGTCGAGCCGGAGATCCGCAAGCAGATCGCCCTGGCGCGTGCCCGCGAAGGCGTCGACAAGATCCACGACGCGATCGAGGACCAGCGCGCCGGCGCCAAGCCCCTCGCCGACATCGCGAAGGAGCGCGACCTGCCGATCGTGACGATCCCGGCGGTCAACGCGCAGGGGAAAGACCCGGCGGGCCAGACGGTCTCCGGCATCCCCGATTCCGAGACGACGCTGCCGGCGCTCTACCGCGCCGAGATCGGCGGGGACAACGAGCCGCTGCGGACCAAGGCCGGCGGCTACGTCTGGTACGACGTGACCAAGATCGACGCCGCACACGACAAGCCCCTCGACGAGGTCCGCGACGCGGTCGCCGCCGGCTGGCGCGAGGCCGAGGTGTCGCGCATGCTCCAGGTCAAGGGCAAGGCGCTGGCCGAACGGCTCGACAAGGGCGAGACCATCGAGGCGCTCGGCACCGAGGTCGGCGTCAACCCGCAGGACGGCGAGGACCTCGCCCGCAACCAGGCCAAGGACGCACTGACCGTGGACGTGGTCAACCGCATCTTCGCCACCGCCGTCGGCAAGGCCGGCTCGGCGGCGGCGGGCGAGTCGCGCGCGGTCTACAAGGTCGAGGCCGCGACGATGCCGGCCTTCGTCGCCGGCAGCCCGGCGGACAAGACGATCGAGGGCAACTTCCGCACGGCGCTCGCCGACGACGTGCTCGGCGAATACATCGCCGAGGTGCAGAAGAACGCCGGTGTCAGCGTCAACCAGGCGGCCCTGCGGCGCGCGATCGGCGGCGAGTCCTAAGGCCGGTGGCGGACGCGTCCGACTACGCCGCCTACGAGGCGGCCTACGAGGCCGGACGGCCGGTCCTCCTCGACCTGACGCTGGTGGCCGACCTCGAGACGCCGGTCGCCGCGTTCCTCAAGCTCCGCGCCCGCCATCCCGGCCCCGCCTTCCTGCTCGAGTCGGTCGAGGGCGGCGTGGTGCGCGGGCGCTACTCGATGATCGGCCTCGATCCCGACCTCGCCTGGCGCTGCCGCGACGGCCGGGCGGCGCTGGCCCGCGGCGACCTCGCCGACTTCGCCGACGACGACCGGGCGCCCCTCGATTCCCTGCGCGCGCTGATTGCCGAAAGCGCGATCGTGGAGCGCGAGGGGCCCGAGCTACCGCCGATGGCCGCCGGCCTGTTCGGCTATCTCGGCTACGACATGGTTCGCGCCATGGAGCGGCTGCCCGAGCCCAATCCCGACCCGCTCGGCGTGCCCGACGCCATCCTCGTGCGCCCGCGGGTGATGGTGGTGTTCGACTCCGTGCGCGACCTGATCACGGTCGTCTGCCCGGTGCGGCCGGCCGCGGGCGTGATGGCGCGGGCCGCCTACGAGGCGGCGCTCGCCCGCCTCGACCGGATCGCCGAGGCGCTGGAAGGGCCGCTGCCGATCGAGGCGCGGATCGACCTTGCAGCGGTGGCGCATCCCGAGCCGGTCTCGAACACGACGCCGGAGGCCTACCTCGCGATGGTGGCCAAGGCGAAGGAGTACATCGTCGCCGGCGACGTGTTCCAGGTGGTGCTGTCGCAGCGCTTCGAGGCGCCGTTCACCCTGCCCGCGATCGCGCTGTACCGCTCGCTCCGGCGCACGAACCCGGCGCCGTTCCTGTGCTACCTCGACTTCTGCGACTTCCAGGTGGTCTGTTCGAGCCCCGAGATCCTGGTGCGGGTACGCGACGACAAGGTCACGATCCGCCCGATCGCCGGCACCCGCCCGCGCGGCGCGACGCCGGCCGCGGACCGGGCCCTGGCCGAGGAGCTCCTGGCCGACCCGAAGGAGCGCTCCGAGCACCTGATGCTGCTCGACCTCGGCCGCAACGACGTCGGCCGCGTCGCCAAGCTCGGCACTGTCACGGTCACCGGCTCATTCTTCCTCGAATACTACAGCCACGTGATGCACATCGTCTCGAACGTCGAGGGCGACCTCGACCCGCGTCACGACACCCTCGCGGCTCTGGCGGCCGGGTTCCCGGCCGGCACGGTCTCGGGCGCGCCGAAGGTGCGGGCGATGGAGATCATCGACGAGCTGGAGCGCGAGAAGCGCGGACCGTACGGCGGCTGCATCGGCTATTTCGGCGCGCAGGGCGAGATGGACACCTGCATCGTCCTGCGCACCGCGATCGTGAAGGACGGTCGCATGCACGTCCAGGCCGGCGCCGGCATCGTCTACGACTCGAACCCGGCCTCCGAGCAACAGGAATGCGTGAACAAGGCCCGCGCCCTGTTCCGCGCCGCCGAGGACGCGGTGCGTTTCGCGGCCCAGGCGAAGCGCGGGCAGTAGGTCCGGCCGACGCGCGGGCCGCCTCAGGCGAGCGCGCGCAAGCCCGTCCGCAGCATGTCGGCGTCGACGCCGCCGAGCGTCGCCTCGACGGCCGCGTGCGTCGCGCGCCAGACCGGAACCGCGGCCGCGAGGCCTGCGCGGCCGGCCTCGGTCAAGGACAGACGCCGCCCGCGCCGGTCCTCCGGGTCCACCGCCACCGTCGCGAGGCCGCGCCGCTCCAGCACCTTCAGGGCCGCGGTCAGCGTGGTCCGGTCCATGGCGAGGAGGCGCGCCACCGCGGACATCGCGGCGGGCTCGGGCCGGTTCAGCGCCATCAGCAGCGAGAACTGGCCGCTCGTCAGCCCGAGGGGCCGAAGCGCGTCGTCGAACCGGCGGCCGAGCGCGCGGGCGGCCCGTTGCGCGTGCAGGCAGAGGCAGGCGTCGCGGATGTGGGCGGTGGTCGCGAAGGAGACGGCCGTTGACATGAATCGATCTACGTTGATATCAACATAGATCGCAATGCGACAAACCGGCCCGTGCAAAGGATCGAAGGCGATGGCGGATCACGCGGGCACCTTCGTCTGGTACGAGCTGACCACCCCCGACGTCGCGGCGGCGCAGGCCTTCTACGGCGCGGTCGCCGGCTGGGCGATCGTCGATGCGGGGATGCCCGGCATCGACTACCGCCTCGCGACGGTCGGCGACGTGCGCATCTGCGGGATGATGGCGTCGGCCGGATGCGAGGCGCCCGCCGGCACGCGGCACGGATGGCTCGGCTATGTCGGCGTCGCCGACGTCGACGCCTCCGCCGAGCGCGTCACGGCGGCCGGCGGGCGCATCACCTTCGCGCCGCGGGACATCCCCGGGGTCGGCCGGTTCTGCATGGCCGCCGACCCGCAGGGCGCGGCCTTCGCGCTCTTCCGCGGCGACGGCCCCCCGCCACCGATGCCGCCGCGGGGCACGCCCGGCCCCTTCGCCTGGCACGAGTTGCACGCCCGCGACTGGGAGCCGGCCTTCGCTTTCTATGCCGGGCTGTTCGGCTGGGAGACATCCATGGCCGTCGACATGGGGCCGATGGGCACCTACCAGGTCTTCGCCCGTTACGGCGTGGACCTCGGCGGCATGATGAGCGCGCCGCTTCCGACGGCCCCGTCCTGGTTGTTCTACATCGCCGTCGAGGCGATCGACGCCGCGGCCGAGCGCGTCGCGGCGGCAGGCGGCACGGTCCTGCAGGGTCCTCACCCGGTGCCCGGCGGCGACTGGATCGTCCAGGCCCAGGACCCGCAGGGCACGCCGTTCGCCCTGGTCGGGCCGAAACCGGCGGCCTGATCCGCGACGCGAAGGGGGACGCTCGCGGCGTCTTGACCGACGCGGCCCGCCGGGCCAGATCGTCGGCCATGAGCCCTGCGCCGACGCCCTCCGTCCTCGTCATCGACAACTACGATTCCTTCACCTGGAACCTCGTCCACCTGATCGGCCCGCTCAGCGGCGCGATCGAGGTGGTGCGCAACGACCAGGTGACGGTGGACGAGATCCGCGCGCGCGCGCCCGACGCCCTGGTGCTGTCGCCCGGCCCCTGCACCCCGAACGAGGCCGGCATCTGCCTCGACGCGGTGCGCCAGCTCTCGGGCGAGATCCCGATCTTCGGGGTCTGCCTCGGCCTCCAGGCGATCGGGCAGGCCTTCGGCGGCGACGTGGTGCGGGCGCCTTCGCCGATGCACGGCAAGGTCTCGACCATCCGCCACGGCGCGACGGGCATCTTCCGCGGGCTCAACGACAGCTTCGACGCCACGCGCTACCATTCTCTCGTGGTCGACCGCGCCGGCTGCCCCGAGGCCCTGACCGTGACCGCCGAGGCCGACGGCCTGATCATGGGCCTGGAGCACGCGCACCTGCCGGTGCACGGGGTGCAGTTCCACCCCGAGAGCATCCTCTCGCATCACGGAACGCGCATCCTGCAGAACTTCCTCGACATCGCGACGGCGTGGAACCAGGCGCACGGCCGCGGGCGAAACCCGGCAGGTGACAAGGCCCGCCCCGGCGTGCATTGACGCGGCATCCCGCGAACGCGCCGCCCGTCGAGCCGATGGAATCCTTCAAGCCCCATCTCGCCAAGGTCGCCGCCGGGTTCTCCCTCGACCGGGCCGAGGCTCGCGCGGCCTTCGACGACCTGCTTTCCGGGGAGGTCACCCCGGTCCAGGCCGGGGCCTTCCTCGTCGGCCTGAAGGTCCGCGGCGAGACGCCGGAGGAGATCGTCGGCGCCGTCGAGGCGATGCGCGCCCGCATGGTCCGGGTCGAGGCGCCCACCGGCAGCGTCGACGTGGTCGGCACCGGCGGCGACCATTCGGGCAGCTACAACGTCTCCACGCTGGCCGCGATCCTCACCGCGGCCTGCGGCGTGCCGGTGGCCAAGCACGGCAACCGCGCCGCGACCTCGCGCTCGGGCGCGGCCGACGTGCTGGCAGCGCTCGGCGTCAAGCTCGGCCTCGACCCCGCGGGCCTGAGCCGGTGCCTCACCCAAGCCGGACTGTGCTTCATGTTCGCCCAGACTCACCACGGCGCGATGCGGCACGTGGCGGCGGTGCGCTCGGAATTGCCGGTCCGCACCATCTTCAACCTGCTCGGGCCGCTCTCGAACCCCGCCGGCGTCGAATGCCAGCTCCTGGGCGTCTCGCAGGGCGCCTGGGCCGAGCCGCTGACGCGCGTCCTCGCGGAACTCGGCAGCCGCCGGGTCTGGACCGTCCACGGTTCGGACGGCCTCGACGAGATCACCGTCACCGGCCCGACCCAGGTCGTCGCGCTGGAGGACGGGCGGACCTCGACCTTCGCGATCGACCCGCGCGACGTCGGCCTGCCGCTGCACGATCTCGAGGCGCTCCGCGGCGGCGACCCCGAGCACAATGCGCAGGCGCTCGGCCAGGTGCTCTCGGGCGCGCGCAACGCCTACCGCGACATCGCGGTTCTCAATGCGGGCGCCGCGCTCGTGGTCGCAGGTTCGGCGCATGCCCTCGCCGACGGCGTCGCGCGGGCGCAGGATGCGATCGATTCGGGGGCGGCCCGCGCGACGCTGGCCCGCCTCGTCGCGGTCTCGAACGGATAAGGGATACCGATGGCCACCGACGCCCTCGCCGAGCCGCCGCCTCCGACCGAGCCGCCGGCCACCGACCGTTCGAGCGTGCTCGCGCGCATCGAGGCCTACAAGCGCCGCGAGATCGCCGAGGCGAAGCTGCGGGTGCCGCTGACCAAGCTGGAGACGCGGGCCGCCAAGGCCTCGCCGCCGCGGGGTTTCGCCGACGCGATCCGCGCGCACGTGGCGGAAGGCCGCCCGGCCCTGATCGCCGAGGTGAAGAAGGCATCGCCGTCGAAGGGCCTGATCCGCGCGGATTTCGACCCGGCGACGCTCGCCGCGGCCTACGAGAAGGGCGGGGCCACCTGCCTTTCGGTGCTCACCGACGAGCCCTCGTTCCAGGGCCGGCCCGAATACCTGACCCAGGCGCGGGACGCCTGCGGGCTTCCGGTGCTGCGCAAGGACTTCCTGTTCGAGCCCTACCAGGTCTACGAGGCGCGGGCCTGGGGCGCCGACTGCATCCTGGCGATCATGGCCTGCCTCGACGACGACGAGGCTTTGGCCCTGGTCGAGACCGCGAAGGAACTCGGCATGGACGTGCTGGTCGAGGTCCACGACGCCGCCGAGCTCGCCCGCGCGATCCCCCTCGGCACCGCCTTGATCGGCGTCAACAACCGCAACCTGAAGACCTTCGAGGTCTCGTTCGAGACCGCGATCAAGCTCGGCGCCGCGATCCCGCCCGACCGCATCGCGGTGGCCGAGAGCGGCATCGGCGGACACGACGACGTGGCGCGGCTCGGCCGGCACGGGCTCAACGTGGTCCTCGTCGGCGAGAGCCTGATGCGCCAGCCGGACGTGACGGCGGCGACGCACGCGCTGCTGTTCGGCGGCAAGCCTTTCAACGCCAAGCCCGCGAAGAAGGCGAAGGCGTGAGCGTGGACGAACCTCGCCTCACCCACCTCGACGCCAGCGGCGCGGCCAACATGGTCGACGTCGGCGACAAGCCCGCGACCACCCGCACCGCCCGCGCCGAGGGGCGGGTGGTGATGCTGCCGGCGACCCTCGCGCTGATCCGCGAGGGCGACGCCAAGAAGGGCGACGTGGTCGGCACCGCGCGGCTCGCCGGCATCATGGCGGCCAAGCGCACCCACGAGCTGATCCCGCTCTGCCACCCGCTCCTCCTTACAAAGGTGCGCGTCGAGTGCGAGATCGACGACGCGCTGCCGGGCCTGCGTCTCACCGCGGAGGTCCGCGTACAGGGGCCGACCGGCGTCGAGATGGAGGCGCTCACCGCCGTCTCGGTGGCCTGCCTCACGGTCTACGACATGGTGAAGGCGGCTGACCGCGGCATGCGGATCGAGGGCATCCGCCTGCTCGCCAAGGACGGCGGCCGCTCCGGCGCCTACCGGGCGGAGGACGCGGCGTGATCGGGCGCCAAGTGACCGGGCACGCTAAATGAGCGGACTGATCCCCGTCGCCGAGGCGCTGGCGCGCATCCTCGCAAGCGTTCCCGGCGCGACCGCGGCCGAGGACGTGCCGCTGGCCTCCGCCGTCGGGCGGACGCTGGCGGTCGACGTCGTCGCCACCCGGACGCAGCCGCCCTTCCCCGCCTCCGCCATGGACGGCTACGCCGTGCGCGCCGCCGACGCGACCGGGGGTACTCGCCTGCGCCTCGTCGGCACGAGCGCCGCCGGCCACGGCTTCTCGGGGACGATCGGCCCCGGCGAGACGGTGCGGATCTTCACCGGGGCCCCGGTCCCCGAGGGCGCCGACGGGATCCTGATCCAGGAGAACGCACGCGCCGAAGGCCCGACGATCCACGCTCTCGAAGCGGTGACGCCCCACAGATTCGTCCGCCGCGCCGGCCTCGACTTCTCGGAAGGCGACGTGCTCCTGACGGAGGGAGACACCCTGGACGCGCGCCGCCTGGCCCTCGCCGCCGCGGCAGGCCGCGGCCGGGTCGCGGTTCGGCGCAAGCCCCGCGTCGCGATCCTCGCCACCGGCGACGAGCTGGTGCAGCCCGGCGAAATCCCGGCCTGGGACCAGATCGTCGCCTCGAACGCGCTGGCGCTCGCCGCCCTGGTGAACGGCGCCGGCGGCGAGCCGATCGACCTCGGCATCGCCGGCGACACGCTCCCGGCGCTGGAGTCGGCGTTCGCGCGGGCGCGTTCGGCCGAGGCCGACCTGCTGGTGACCCTCGGCGGCGCCTCGGTCGGCGACCACGACCTCGTCCAGACCGCGCTCGCCGCCGAAGGGCTGGAGCTCGGGTTCTGGCGCGTAGCGCTGCGCCCCGGCAAGCCGCTGATGCACGGGCATCTCGGGGACATGCTGGTGATCGGGCTCCCGGGAAACCCGGTCTCCTCCATCGTCTGCGGGCTGCTCTTCGTCGTGCCGGCAATCCGTGCGCTGCTCGGCGATCCCCGCGCCGGGGCCGACCGCAGCGAGCCCGCCACCCTCGGCCGGGACCTCGACGCCAACGACGGGCGCCAGGACTACATGCGCGCCGTGCTCGACACCGCCCCCGACCGGCTGCCGGTGGCGCACCCGGAATCGCGACAGGATTCGTCGATGCTGGCGGTGCTGGGCCGAGCCGAGGCGCTGCTGGTCCGCGCACCGCACGCGCCGGCCGCGCGCGCCGGCGCCCCGTGTCGGATCATCCGGCTCGACCGGGCTTTGATTTAGGTCACCGCGAGGACCGAATGGACTTCCACATCGACCACGTCCACCTGCGCAGCCGCGACGCGGCGGCCGCGGCCGCCTTCTACGTCGACACGCTCGCTGCGCGGGAGATCCGCCGCGAGGGCACGCCGCTCAGTCGGGTCGTGCTCGACCTCGGCGGCCTGAGGGTGTTCATCGAGCAGGCGCCGGCCGACCTCGCGCCGCCCGCGACAGCACCGCATCTCGGCATCGAACATATCGGGCTCGGCGTCGCCGACATCGACGCGACGATGGCCGACCTGCGGGCGCGCGGCGTGACGGTGCTCGTCGAGACGACGGTGATGCGGCCGGGCCTGCGGGTCGCCTTCATCGACGGGCCGGACGGCGTCCGCATCGAGATCCTGGAACGCCGCGACGTCTGATACCAGACCTCGATGAGCCCGACTCATCGAGGTCTGGCCCCCGCGACTGCGGGGCGGCGGCAATCCGCCGGACCTCATGGGTCCTGACCCATGAGACTTAGTATGAACGCCGCCTACGGCCGCCCGGTCTGCTTCAGCCGCTCCATCACGGCGTCCGGTGTGGCGTAGGCTTCCTGGCGCACGGCGCTCCAGTAGCGCAGGTCGTCGAGCAGGATCGGCACGCCGGTGGTGGCGCAACGCACGAAGGCGCCGGGCTTCACCACGCGCATCGTGCCGTCGCCGTAGGCGACCACCGCCTCGCCCCCCGCTCCGCGCTCGTACCGGCCCAGCATCGTCGTCCTCGGGTGATGAATTCCTGGCGACGGTTCTAGAACGTGCCCCCGGCAAGGGAAAGCCGGCGCCGCACCCGCATGCGCCGCCCCGCGCCCCCCTC